>NZ_JACHFL010000009.1 GCF_014201875.1 Deinococcus humi
TTCACGCGCGACTACCAGGCGATCCGGCCCAACATGTACCTCGAACTCCGCATGCCTCGCAACTGATCCAGTGGGCTGGGGGGTTCACGCCAGCCCATAGTCACGGCAGACCCCAACTGAGCCATACCGTTGCGCATGTGCTTGAGCTTGCCCGCCCAGCGTTGTGGTCGGTTGTTGGCTTGAACAAAGAAGCGAAGGCGCAGGAATGCGCGTAGTCAAGAGATGAAACGGGCGTGCGGATTGAGCAATCCGCACGCCCGTTTTCAGGATTGGAGTCCTGGCTGTTGCTGTCCCACCTCGCATTGGCTGCGCGGCCACACGCGGCCCTGGACATGACGCGGTTGCCGTCGTGTGAGGCCGTGGGTGCCCTGGGCAGAATGGACGCTCTGGAAGTTCCCGGAGGCTGCCCCGCTACTCGAGTGCTTGTCGGTGTGGCTGGTTTCTGACGCAGCCAGGGGTTTGACGTCTCCCACCACGTGCCGTTTCTCAGCGAGCCACTGAACTTGAGGCGCTGGGGATCGGGACGCCCCAACCAGGAACGATCCCTTCAACACCCTGCTCCTCAGTACAAGGCGGTCATTCAGCTCCATGGGGTACCCCATTCAACGGCTCAGGAAGGGACGGGGTGACCCGGCTGCTCAGAGGGCAACATTCCGCAGCCATCCCCCGCTTCCTACCCTCCATTCACGCTCGCCCATGGGGCGGACCACAGGAGAACAACCATGAATGCTCTCAAGAATGTCAGCGCCCTGTTCCTCGCTACCACGCTCGCCGCATGCGGGGGAACCGAACCAGTCGCCCGGCCCCCAGTTGTGACCCCGCCCGGCAACCCGGGTCCCATCGACCCCGGACCCATTGATCCCAGCAAGCCCACGCCCTACACCATGAAGGGCGTGGTGAAGAACGCGCAGGGGCAACCGCTCGCAGGCGTGGAGGTCTGGGCAGACAACACGCTCTATTACGACATGAATGTCCTCGGCACCACCGACTCACAGGGCCGCTACAGCATTGCGCTGCCGCGGGATCAACTGGGGACCTGGCGCGCGGGCGGGCGGTTCCAGCGCTCCTACCACGGCGAGACATACGAGCTCAGCCTGGAGGTGGATGAGGCCGCCTTCGCCACCGACGCTGGCGCCATTCGCAACTTCACGCTCAAAACGTCCGGTGATCGTCCCGACGGACACTATTACGGCGGCACGGTGTGGGTGTACGGCAACTACAGCAACGGCGACTTCAAGAACAGATACGTGGAACTCACCCTGACGCCGGATGGACCGCTGCTGGACGGCAGTGCCGGTGAAACGTTGAAGCGCTTTGTGGACGGCAACACCGTCGCGGACGTCCCCATTGGCCGGTACACGGTCACGGCCCGCTATCTGCCCGAGGGCGGCACCCCTCAGAACATGCTCGTCATGCGCCAGGACGAGGACACCTTTGCGTCCTCAACCACCCTGATGTTCCGCAAGGAGCCGAAGTACGGCGTCATGACGGACTTCAACCTCAAGCTCGCCAGCAAGCCCTGAGCGCGACAGGAGAAACAGGAATGACGAACCTACAGATCCGCAGCAGTGGGGCAACGTTGGCCGGAGAGGTGCGCGGGGGTGGACCCGCAGTGGTCTTCCTGCATGCGGGGGTGGCCGACCGCCGGATGTGGGACGGGGTGGTGGGGCATCTCGCCGTCTCCCACCGCACCGTGACGTATGACCGACGCGGCTTCGGCGAGACGCTGTCTGCTGAGGAAACGTTCTCGTTACCGTGTGACCTGCTCGCCGTGCTGGACGGCTGCGGGAGCAGCCGCGCGACCCTCGTCGGCTGCTCTCAGGGCGGCAGGGTCGCGCTGGACTTTGCCCTCGCGTATCCGGAGCGGGTCGCGGCCCTGGTGCTGATCGCCCCGTCGATAGGCGGTGCCCCGGTTCCCGAAACCTTCCCCCCGCAGGTCGAGGCGCTGCTCGAAGAACTGGAAGCCGCCGAGGAGTCGGGAGACCTGGAACGCCTCAACCTTCTGGAGGCGCGCCTCTGGCTCGACGGCGTGCTGGGGAAGGAGGGACGAGTTCAGGGCCACCTTCGCGACCTCTTTCTCGACATGAATGGGATTGCCCTGCGGGCGCCGCAACTGGGCGAGGAGACCGTTCCTCCACCCGCGTGGCCCCGGCTGGGTGAGGTCACCGTGCCCAGCCTGCTCGTCTGCGGCGACCTCGATTTTCCGCACGTCCAGGAGCGCTGCCGGAAGATGGGTGAGCTCATGCCGGAGGCCCGGTGGCACCTCATGGAGGGCACCGCGCATCTGCCCAGCTTTGAGCACCCTGAGGCGTTCGCAGCGCTTCTCAGCAACTTCCTGACAGAAGTGGGAGCCGCCGAAAAGCGGTGAGCGAGAGAGAACTGGCATCACGCCACCCCTTCTCCAACCCAGGCGCTGGGTCCACGCCACAGTCCAGGCGCCCGTCCCGAGAGCACCGCCCCTGAGAACTGGCGGCCATCTGCAAACCAGTCCAGTTCTTCACCTCCGACCTGAGCGGCCTTCAATGGCCAGCAGGCTGCCCCAAATCCTGCCGTCCTAAACCCTCATGCCGCGCCCCGGCGCACCCTGGAGAAAAAGCCATGCGCAAGCACATGATCAGCCTCTTTCTGCTCTCCGCCGCCCTCGTTGCCTGCGGCGGCCACAACCCCACCGACGAGGAACCCACGCCCACACCACCCGCGCCAACCTTCCCTGTCGGAACGCCAACAGGTGAGGCGGCACGTGCCACGGTCGGGCCAGAGGGCGGCACCGTGAGCTCGGCCGACGGCAAGCTCAGCCTGCGGATTCCGGCCGGAGCCCTGGCCACCTTCACAGAGATCACGGTGCAACCCATCACGAGCACGGTTCCCAATGCCGTGGGCGGCGCCTACCGTCTCGGGCCGGAGGGTGTGACGTTCAAGCAGCCGGTGGGCCTTACCTTCAAGTACGACGAGGCGCAGGAGAGCACGGCCAGTGTCCTTGCCGTCACCACCCAGGACGGGCAGGGGGCGTGGCAGGCGCACCTGGACACCGCGCAGGACCGCGAGGCGAACACACTGACCGTGCAGACCAACCACTTCAGCGACTGGTCATGGGCCGAAGCGTACAAACTCGACCCGGGGCAGGCGACCGTGCTCCTCGGGAAGTCCGTGAAGTTCACGCTGATGCGCTGCGTCATGGATGAGGCGGGAGCAGACGGAGACGACCTGATCGCGCCCCTTGCCAAGGCGTGCTCACCCCAGACGCTGACGCCCTTCACCCGCAACTGGGCCGTAAACGGCACGGCGGGCGGCAGCGCGGCCGTCGGTACGGTTCGCAAAAACGAGGGCGATACCTCGACAGGCACGTATCAGGCCCCCGCAGCCAGGCCGAGCGTCAACCCCGTTGCAGTCAGCGTGGACCTCGTACGCAACGAGGCCGGCAAGAACATCCTGCGGATGATCGCCTACATCAAGATAATCGACGGCCTGGGCCCCTGCGAGGAAGTGTTCGAGACGTATTACAAGTGCACGTACCCCCTTCGAAAGTTCAACGGCCAGAATCTGCCCTACGACCTGCCCAAGAACGATCCGACCAACTCGGCGGTGGACCGCCTGACAGGAGGCTACCTGCAGCTCACGGGCTACGAGGATGACCTTCTGCTGGGCATCGGCTCGTACGAGGTCCGCTACGAGTTCGACCATCAGGCCAGTGGGACGGACCATAAGACCCACCGCACACTGAACGACGTGGGCAATTTCACGTCCATGGGCGGCCACAACGTCAGGTTCAAATCCATCTCCAAAGTGGAGTACACCGGCAACATCGAGCCGGATAACGCGTCGGTGGACAACTTCCCCATGGGAACCCCCACCTTCTCCGGAAACGTGAAACTCGAATTTGCTCCGTGAACTACAGGCGCCCGGCGGTTCCGGGCCCAAGGGCGACGGCCATCAGGGTGGTCGCCCTTTTTTTGTTCCTAGAGGGGCCGAACCGGCCCGGTAGAAGGGCTGGGCTGCACCGTGTCCGGTCAATGACGGGGTAGAGGCGAGGCCGCTGTTCGTCATCCCGCCTGCCACTCCCAATGCACGGCCCCCGGAACAAAAGGAGATGGCAGCAACATGGCCCAGCCATCCTCCCCTTCTTAACCTGTGGTCACGCTCGCCCTTTGCGCCAGCACCGCCAGGAGGCACCCATGTACGCGAAAAACACCCTCGGAAGCCTGCTCCTTTTCGCCCTGCTCACGGGCGGTACCGTCACGATCCCAACCGCACTGGCCCTTCCCAGCACCACGGCCGTGGCCCAGAGTGCCGTCAGCGGCGAGTGGAGCGGCAAGCTCGATTGGATTGACGTGAAGATGACGTTGAACCTGCAGAACACCAAGGTAACGGGGACGTTTTTTCTGGGCACTCAACCCTTCGCCCTCGCTGGGGGCACATGGGACGCCAGCACGGGCCGCCTCAGCTTTCATTGGACCAACAGCGGCCGGCCCGTGACCGTCAAGGGCACCATCAAGAACGGCGCTTTCCAGGGGACGGCCACCATCGAGGACCAGACTGACCCGCTGGTGATGAAGCGCACGGGTGCTGCACCGAGTGCGGGCTCCGCACCTGCCCCGAATCAGGCCACGCCGTACGTGATGAGCGGCGTCGTGAAGGACGAACAGGGCAAGCCCGTGGCGGGCGCGGAGGTGTTCGCCGATAACACGCTGTATGACAACATGAATGCCATAGGCCGCACTGACGCGCATGGGCGCTACAGCATTGACCTGCCCCGGCAGGAACTTGGAACCTGGGTACCGGGCGCGTACGTGAAGCGCGATTACAACGGCGTGAACCACGAATTCCGCCTGTACGCCGATGATGAGAGCCCTTTTTCCGCCTCCAGGGGCGCCGTGCGGAACTTCGTCTGGCGGCTCAGCGGTGAGCGCGGCGACGGGAACATGGGAAAGCTGGTCTACATCTACATCACCGAAGGCGTCAGCCTCTCCAACGTCGAGGTCACCCTGACACCAAAGGGCCCTCTGGCCGATGGCAGCGTGGGCAGGCCCATCACCCGCCGGGTGCCCACGGGCCGCATCGAAGACGTGCCGGTCGGACGCTACACGGCCACGGCGCGGCTGCTGAGGGACGGGCAGGCCCCCCTGCCGCTGCTGGTCAGTCCCGGGCAGGGTGGGAATTACGGCCCGTCGGCCACGGCGGACTTCGAGAAATCCAATTACAGCATCATTATGGAGTTCACCGTGAAGCGGGGTACAGCGCCCGCGCCGAGCACGACCGTGCCAGATGCCGGGGGCGCGACGGCCCGGTCAATTTCCGGCACGCTGCGGTCCGACGCGGATTTGAAGGGCACGGCCGTCATTCTCTGCGAGGTAAAGGGCGGCGAGTGCGACGAGACCACCGAACGGCAGATGACGATCACGACGTCCGGAACCAGCGCGCGTTACAGCTTTGCGCAGCTGACTTCCGGCAAGACCTATTTCCTCTACGGCTGGAAGGACGTCGACGGCAGCGGGCGGCCGAACCTAGGCGACCTGGTTGGCATCTTTGGCGCGCAGTACGGCGTGAGCAACGAGCCTCAACCTGTCACCGCACCCAGCGCGACCGCCGACTTCGAGGTTATGACGATGAAGTGAGTTGGAAAGGACACTGACAACGCAACCTCCGCTGTCTTCGACCGCATTCATCACTTCCAGATCGAGTCACGCACGGTCCTGATCCTGTGGGACGTGGCTTTCACTCCATGAGTCAGCTCGCTTCGCCCTCGCAATCGTTCTGCACAGGACGCCCCGGCCACGCATGACCTCTCAACCACAATATTCACGATCACTCCGCCTGCGCCTTGCTAATCTGAAAGAACGATGAAAGAACCGCCAACATGGCGGCTGTTTGTGCTGGGCGAGCCTCGCTTGCTGGCACCGGATGGCCGGGAGACGCGCCCCGAGGGCAAGCCGCTCGCCCTGCTGGCGTACCTCGCCCTGGAGGGGACCGTGCCGAGGTCACGTCTCGCGGGACTGCTGTGGCCGGAGCGGACCGAGACGGCGGCCCGCAACAACCTCGTCCAGCTTCTGCGCCGGATGCGGATCACCTTCGGCGGCGAGCTGATCACCGGGCAGGAGACGCTCTCACTTGCCCCCAGCATTGAGGTCGATGTCCGGCGTCTGCTCAAGGACACGCCGACCCCAGCTGAGCTTGCCGCAGATACCCTGCTGGCGGGCGTGCGTTTCGACGATCAGCTGGACCTGGCCGACTGGCTTGCCGTGCAGCGGGAGCGGCTGGATGCGCGGCGAGCCAGGGAAATGGCGAGGGCCGTGACCCGGGCCGAGGAAGCCGGGGACCTGGGAGGGGCCCTTGTGCTCGCGCGCCGGGCGCTGGCCCTTGATCCCCTGTCGGAGGAGACGCACCGCAGACTGATGCGCCTGCTGTACCTCGTGGGCGCTTCCTCCGAGGCGCTCGACGTGTATGCAGAATTGCGGGAGCGGCTGCAGGGCGAGCTGCGCACGGAGCCCATGCCCGAAACACGCGAGCTCGTGGCCTTGATCGAGCGCGGCGGCACGATCCCTGCGGCCCGTCCCATCTCCCCCGTCCCGCTGGCACCACTGCAGCCGCCAGCCCTGACCGGACGCGAACGTGAACTCGCGCGGATGCAGCAGGCGTGGGACCGGGGGCAGTTCATCATCATCTCCGGCGCGCCGGGCATGGGGAAGTCACGCCTGGCTGCCGACTTTGCGGCGAGCCAGGGGCGGGTGCTGTGGGTCGAGGCCCGGCCAGGTGACAGCCTGGTGCCCTATACCACCACGATTCGCAGTCTGCGGCGCGGGCTGAGCCTCTCGGGGGCCGACCTGCCCCTCGAACTGCGGCGGCCGCTCAGTTTTCTCCTTCCTGAACTTGCCCCACCGGGAGAGACGCCCGCCATGACTGCGGACGCGGGACTGCACAGCGTCATTCAATATGCCTTCGCGCTGTGCCTCACGGATGTGGACGTGTGCGTGTTCGACGACATGCAGTTCGCCGACAATGCCAGCGTGGAGGTGGGCTTCGACCTTATCGGCGCCGTTTTTCCGATGGGCCAGCCCGGGGGCCTGCCGCACTTCATCGCGATGCACCGCGAAAACGAGTTGCCACCGTACACCGCAGCCATTTTCGAGCGGCTTGTGGTTGCCGGGCAGGCCGACTGGACGGATCTCGCGCCGCTGAGCGGGGCGGCCACCCGGCAACTGCTCACCAGCCTGAACGTGCCTGCGGACGTGGCAGACGGTCTGGCCCGCGCCTCGGGAGGACATCCCCTCTTCGTCCTCGAAGGCGTGAGGGCGCTGGCGAGCGGCGGTGGGATTGGCGGCTCCGGGGGCGTTTCGCCCAAACTGGGTCAGATGATCGGCGACCGCCTGGCCCGCCTCTCGAAGGTGGCGCTGCATGCCACCCGCGCGAGCGCCGTGCTGAGGCGCGACTTCACCCCGGAACTCGTGGCGGACATGCTCTCGGCACCGCTGCTCGAGGTCCTGGGGGCGTGGGACGAGCTGGAGGCAGCCCAGATCCTCGCTGGTGAGCGCTTTCACCATGACCTTGTGGCGGAAGCCGTGCTGGAGGGCATTCCGCCCACGGTGCTGCGCCTGCTCCACCGTGCTGCTGCCCGCGTCCTGGCAGACGAGGGCGCCGCCGCCGCGCGGATCGCATGGCACTGGCGGCAGGGTGGGCAGGACCTGGAGGCCGCGCCGTGGCTTCTGCAGGCACGCGAGGCCGCGCGGGCTTCCCTGCGCCTGCGCGAGGCGGCGGCCCATCTGGAGGAGGCCGCACGTATCTTCGAGGCGCAGGGCGACCCCCGGGCCTTCGGGGCGTGGCGGCAGCGGGCGGAAGACCTCGCCCTGACCGATGACGCCGAGGCACGTCAGGCGTCCGTGAACGACGTGCTGGAACGGGCCACCACACCCACCGAGATCGCGCAGGCCTGGCTGCTGCAGGCAGGCCTCTTCTCCGCCAGGAACGAGGGGGCGCGGGCGGAGAGCGCGGTGCGGCGGGGGCTCCTGGCTCTGGGCGACCACGACGAGTCCGAGTTGCGAGCGAACCTGCTGGGTGACCTGGGCACGGCCCTCTGGACCCAGGGGCGACTGGCCGAAGCGGAGGCCGCCCTGCGAGAGGCCGTGACGGTGCTCGAACCCCTTGGCCCTTCCAGCAGCCTGGCAGGTGGGCTCAGCAATCTTGCCGTCGTGCTCGATCACCAGGACCGCCACCGCGAGGCCGAGGGATTGCACCGCCGGGCAGTTGAAATCCTGACTGGTTTGGGTGACCTGGGACATCTTGCGGTCATCCTGCGGAACCTCGCGGTCTGTCTGAGTGAGCTTGGCGATGTCCGGGGAGGCCTGGAGGCGCTCCAACGTTCCGTGACATTGCATGACGCGGACTCGCAGGACACCTCGGCTGTGAGTCACGTCCTGCTCGGCATCACCCACGCCGACCTCGGCGAGTATGGGAGTGCCGTGCAGCATTTCGAGCACGCCCTTTCGGCCGAGCTCGATCCCAGCGGCTGGCTGCACGACTACGCGCGTGGCTGTCTGGGAGAGGTGCTCGTGACCCTGGGGGACTTCGGGCGAGCTGAGGCCCTGCTGCGGGCAGCGGAAGCCTCAGGCATACCCAACAGCTACCGCGGGCGTGTTCACGTGGCCCTCGCTCGGCTGGCCTTTGAGCGGGGGCAGGACCCGGCAGCGGCACTCGAACAGGCGGAGGCGTTGGTGGGCGAGGCGCCACGGCCCTTCGCCCTGGGACGGCTGCGGCTCGTGCAGGCCCTGTCGTGCGAGCCTGCACAGGCCCATGCGGCGGCGCGTGAAGCGCTCGAAACCGCCCGCCGTCATGAGCTTGGAGGCCTGGAGCTGGGCGCCCACACCCGCCTGGCCAGAGCGCTGTCGCGTGCCGGTGAAATTCAGCAAGCCCTTCTGCACGCGGAGCAGGCCGCCCACCTGCTGGACACGTTCGAACCCGCCGAACTTTCACGCGGCGAGGTGCTCCTCACGCTGTTCGAGGCGCAGCAGGCGGCGGGAAGCGCAGACGCCGTTGCAACACTGCAGCGTGCTGGGGCATGGCTGGAGCAGACCACTGAGAAACACGTCCCCCCCTCCCTGAAAGAGGCTTTCCTGATCCACAACACGGTGGCCCGCGCCATCACTCAGGCCCAGCAACAAGGCGCCTTAACCGGATTGGAAAGTTGTTAACATAGAACATGCCTGAAGCTCAGACGTCCTGGCAGCTTGACGTGCTCGGCTCGCCGCGCCTTACCACGCCGGAGGGACGCGTGTTGCCGCTGGAGCGCAAGACTGCCGCGCTCCTGGCCTACCTTGCGCTGGAGGGAACGGTCCCGCGCGGGCTCCTGGCAGAATTGCTCTGGCCCGGCACCCCCGGCGGCGCCGCGAGAAACAACCTCGTGCATCTGCTGCGACGGCTCAAGGAAGCGAGCGGCGCTGACCTGGTCGAGGCGGGCGATTCGCTATCTCTGAACGCCGGGGTGACCGTCGACGCGGTCACCCTGCTCACGTCCAGCGGCATTCCGGACGCAGGGGGCACACTGCTGGGGGGGGTGGACTTCGACGACCTGCCCGACCTCGCCGAATGGGTGCTGGCGCAGGACGAACGGCTTGTGGCGGCGCAGGCGGGCAAGTACCGTGGGGCCGTCGCGCGGCTCGCGCAGGACGGCGAGGCGGCCGAGGCGGCGGCCCTGGCCGAGCGCTGGACCGAATTTGACCCCGTGTCCGAGGAGGCCCACCGCGCCCTGATGCGCCTGCATTACGACCTGGGTGACCGCGCCGCCGCGTTGCAGGCCTATCACCGCTGCAAGCACACCTTGCGCCAGGAACTCGGCGCCGACCCGTCGGCGGAGACGCAGCGTCTGGCGAGGGACATCGACCAGGGGGCGCTCCCCACCACCGCGCCCAGGAAAGCCGCGCGTATTCCCCTTCAGGTGCTGCGCCCGCCTACCCTGGTGGGGCGGGAGGACGTGTGGGCAAGGATGGAGGAGGCGTGGGAAAAGGGACTGGGCATCATGCTCGAGGGCGATCCCGGCTCGGGCAAGTCGCGCCTGGCCCAGGACTTCTTGCGCTCACGCACCGGATATCAGCTGCTGATGTTCCAGGGCCGACCAGGCGACGCGGCTGTGCCGTACGCCACCCACGCCCGCAATTACCGGCAGACGCTCGCGGCCAACCCTGATCTCGAACTGCCGGAGTGGGTCGTGCGTGAACTCGCCCGCATGCTGCCCGAACTCGGAGAAGCGCCTCCCCCCATGACGACCCAGGACGACAAGCGCCGCTTCTACGAGGCGAAATACGAGGTCGTGCGGCTCGTCGCCGAACGCGGACCCGTCATCATCTGTACCGACGACGTGCAGTTCATGGACGAACCCAGCATCGAGGCGGGCGCGTATGTCGGCTCGCGCTTCTGGGGCGACACGAACACTATGCTGCGCTGCCTGTACTGCCACCGCACCAAGGCGCTCCCACCCTACTCGGCGGCGCTGCTCGACTCCATGTACGCGGCGGGGGTGGTGGTGCCGGTCTACCTTCCGCCCCTGGGAGAGAGCGCCGTCACCCGCCTGCTCAGGGACCTCGACGTGCCGGGGGGGGCCAGTGTGGCGAGCGAGGTGACCCGCGCCACCCAGGGCAACATTCAGTTTGTGCTGGAAACGGTCAAGAACATGTACGAGCAGGAAGGGAGCGGGGTCGAGGCCCCGGCTGGGGCGACCTCGGGCATCGCAGCGATGATCGAGCAGCGCCTCGCGCGCCTCTCGCCGAGCGCGTTGCAGGCGGCGCGGGCCGCCGCTGTGCTGCGCCGCGACTTCACGCTCGAGCTGGTCACCCAGACACTCGGAACGGGCCTGCTGGACACCGCGACCGCCTGGGAGGAGCTTGAGGAGGCGCAGGTTATGACGGGCGAGGCCTTTAGCCATGACCTCGTGTTTGAAACGGTGCTCGCGCAGACACCGCCAACCGCACGCCGGGTCCTGCACCGCAGCGCCGCGCGGGTCCTGGCGGCAGCCGGGGCACATCCTGCCCGGGTGGCGGGTCACTGGCAGGACGGCGACGGCCCCAGGCAGGCGGCCCCCTGGCTCGTCCGGGCGGGAGACGCGGCGGTGGGCACCCTTCATTTTGCCGACGCGCACGAGTTCTACACCCGTGCGGAGGCGGCCTTTACAGAAGCGGGAGACGCGAGCGGGGCGGCGGGGGTCCGGCGGACTCTCGATGCGCTGGCCACGCGTGCCGAGCAGGCGGCCCTCTGAGACTGCCGCGTCATCCCGCTGCCACGTCCCCCCCACTACCTTGGGTTACCGCGAGCCCGCGGCACAAAGGGGGAACCTATGGAGCAGGAAGAAAGTTGGGAAGCAATCTCTACAGCCGAGGGGCGCGTCTACGTCCTGCGGGTGTGGCGCGACGGGCAGGAGGAGGCCCCCTCCTGGCACGCCACGGTCCGTGAGGGAGCCAATGGTCTGCGGCGGTCCTTTGCCAGCATCGACGACTGCATCGAACATCTCTACGGAGAACTCCTGCGCCGCTGAAGAGGCCAGGGATTCAGGCGCATCCGCTATGGGTGCGCCGCTCCTTTTGGGGCGGCCAGGGGCGAAAATCCGGCTGTTTGCCCATGGGTCGAGAAACAGGCGGGCGTGAATCGCAGCAACATTTTGCAGCCATCCCTCTCCCCGTACCTTTCCTCCAACACCGCCGGAGCCCTCCAGCCCGGTCCCAGGAGGAAACACCATGCAGACCCGACTGATCCTGTCCGCCCTGACCCTCGCCCTCGCCACCACCGCCCTCGCCGGAAACACTCCTGCCACCCCTGCCCAGCCCGTCGTGATGGGTACGACACAGCTGAGTGGCCAGAACGCCAAAATCGGCCAGACCTTCACGGTCGGCAAGCAGAATCCCATCAACTTCACGCTGCTGAGTGCGTCCTACACCACGGCCCGCATGCTGGTCGGCACCGTCCTGGTCGTTCCAAAAGCCGATGAGAAACTCCTGGTGCTCCGCTTCACCGCCCACAACCCCACGCGGCAGGATGCCACCCTGTCCGGCCTGAAGTTCACGGCGGTGGACATCAAGGACGTCAACCATGTCAGCGAGAGCAGCTTTGTGCGCGCCGGAACAAGCGAGGAGTACCAGGCGAGCCTCAAACCCGCTCAGAAGGTGGAGATCGTCTCGGTCGTGCGTGTCCCGGCCAGCGGCGTGATCCCGAAGCTCATCGTGCAGCGCGGTGACGGTCCGGTGCTGCGCTACGACCTGCGCAACCAGGCCAAAGGCGTGCCCGCCCCCTTTGCCGATCCCAAGGACGCGAGCGGCGCGACCGCACTCGGCGACGCGCCCGCAAAGCTCGGCACCACTTACGCGATGGGACGGTACGACATGAAGTTCGAGAACGTTGCCTTCTCCACCGAGCCGATGCTCGGGCGTCAGGTGCCGCAGGGCAAGCGCTACGTGCTGGTCAGCGTTGCAATGAAGAATGCCGGAGCGGACGCCGACAGCCCCTCGCATTACACCTTCAAGACTGAACTCCTCGACGCCGACGGCGAGCCTGTGGAGTTCTGGGTGCTCGCCAAGGGCAGCCGCCCCGAGGAAGCGATCAACCGCAGCGTGAAGCCCGGCGAGGAATACCGGGTGCGCCTTGTATTCGTCGCTCCGGACACTGTGGGCCTGCGCCAGCTGACGGTCCGCGAACGTGACGGCCACGGTGTCGTCTTTGACCTCAGCAACGTCAAGTGACGTCAAAGACGTTGGTGATCACTGCGGCCTCCGTGGCCCGCCACTGACCTGCAACTCTTCCTGCCAGCGGCATGACAAGCCATGGACCACAATGAAGCCGACGGTAGTGGCTGGTGGGTTGCCATACCTCTCCTTCGACAGCGTTCAGGACGCCACCGGATAATTGCGAAGGGCGTGTGCAGGGGGCAAGCCAATCACGATGTCAATGGCACGAGTCGGCCAAGGCCAGCAGAAAGACACAGGGCCACAGGCGATGACTTTGCTCCCTGGGCATGGCACCACGATGGTGCCCGGGCGGCAGGAGGTCTCTGCGAGATTCATTCGCGCTGCCGCCCACCCCAGCAAGGACGCCTCAACCTCCCCGCCCACGTGTACTCCGCACTCCCGGCAGCTGCCCCGCCCCATTGCCGCCGCCGTTCTATCCCCATCGCTGATCCACTGCTGAACGGCGGCGGCCCCGGCTGTGGACGCCAGTGGGCGGGAAACCTGCTCCCCAGGGGCGCTCAATTACCGCGTCATCCTCCAACCATCCTCTCCCCTGTACGGTCAGTGCAGTTCGCCCGGAAAGGCGCGACCACAAGGAGACAGACCATGCACAAGAAACTGACCACCACCCTGATCCTCGCCCTGACGGCCGCCGCCCTCGCCCACCAAGCGCATGACCACGCCGCCACCTTTACCCTGGCTCAGAAGGACGCGGCCTTCACGCTCGCTGGGCCCGACAGCGTCGGCTCGGGATACACCTCCTTCGCCTTCAGCAACACGGCCGCGCAGCCGTTCACTCCTGTGGTCGCCCGGCTCAAGACGGACGCGAACGACGCAGCCGTCAAGGCGGCCCTGGGCCAGTTGATGGAGTCGCACGGTGAGGACATGAGCGCCATCGAGAAGATTGCGGAGTTCGTGGGCGGCAGCGCGGGCGTCATGCCCGGCAAGGGATACGAGTTCGGCGCGAACCTCGCTCCTGGCCGCTACGTGGTGTTCGGCTTCGGTGCGAGCGAGGAGGGCAAGCCCCTGTACGACCTCGGCCAGTACCGCGCCTTCAACGTCACCACGGCGCCCAGTGCCCTCAAGGCACCCCAGGCCGACGTGAAGGCCACCCTTGAGGACTTCAAGGTGGTCCTGCCCAACACGGTGAAGGCAGGCAAGCAGGTCTGGGAGGTGACCAACGGTGGTCAGGAGACCCATCACCTGATGCTGATGCGGCTCAAGGACGGCAAGACCATCAGTGACGCGGAAGCGTTCTTCAAGGCCCCTGATCCCAGCCAGGCGGGCGAACCCCCCTTCGAGGACGCGGGCGGGCTGGAAACCATCTCGCAGGGCCGCAGCGCTTTTGTCAGCTTCGACCTCGCGCCCGGCGAGTACATTGCGATGTGCTTCCTGCCCAGCGCCAAGGAGCACGCGCCTCACTTCGCCCTGGGCATGATGACCGGCCTGAGCGTCAAGTAAATTCCTTCTGGGCGGGGCTGACCATAGCCCCGCCCGTTTTCTCTGGAGCCACCATGCTGCTCTTGCCTCTGAAAATCCACTCCCTTCCTGTCCGGCGCCTGACCCCCTGGCTGCTGGGCACGCTGCTGTTGCTAGGCAATCCTGCCTGGGCGCAGAACGCGCCCCAGGAGCACGATCACGGCGCCGCCGTTCCCAGCGTTTCCAATCCAGCCACAGCGCGCGATGCCCTGCTCCATGACTTCGTGGCGGCGCCCAATGGAACCGTCCCCCTGGAGAAATTCACGGGCGATGTGCGCGAGTTTACGCTGGAGGTCCACGAGATCGAGAGCGAGATAGCGCCGGGGGTCAGGGTCAGGCAGTGGGCCTTCGGCCTCCCTGGACAGCAGGCCAGCGTGCCGGGGCCAGAACTGCGGGTCAAGGTGGGGGACCTCGTCAAGATCACTCTCAAGAACACCACGGACCGTGCTCACACGGTCCACCTGCACGGCATCACGTCGCTGGCGCAGAGCATGGACGGCGTGCCGCACACTTCGCACGCTGTGCTGCCCGGCAAGGAGTTGACCTACGCGTTCGTGGCGACCGAGGCAGGCACCCACATGTACCACTGTCACGTCGAGACCAACCTGCACCTCGACATGGGCATGTACGGGGCGCTGATCGTCGAGCCCCGGGACACGCCCGCCTGGGTCAAAGACCACGTGCTGATGCTTGACGAGTGGGACTCGAAGCAGGACCCGGAACAGCTGCCCCATAAACCCACCCCGAACTACTACCTCGCCAATGGCCGGGCCCATCCCCTGATCCCCGACCTGCACATTCCCCAGGGTGAGGTGCATCTCGTCCGCCTGCTCAACATCGGGCAGGAGGTCCACAGCATGCACCTGCACGGCATGACCTTTCTGGTGGTCGCCAAGGATGGGCAGGACCTGCCTCTCCCCTACCGTGCCGACACGGTGCTGCTGGGGCCCGGCGAACGTTATGACCTGCTGGTGAAGGGGCGGGACGGCACTTTCCCGCTGCACGACCACATTCCCCCCCACGGCACGAACGACGGAGTGGACCCCGGCGGCATTCACCTGATGGTGGTCGGCGGTCCAGAACTTGCGGCGGACGGCACGGTCGTTGGGGCATCGGCACCCCATGCCCATGGGAACGGCGACGCAGCCACGTCGGCACCGCCGAGCGAGCTTCCTTTGCAAAGCGGCACCGTGGAGATCCATGTCACGGGCTTCGTGTTCTCCTCACCCACGCTGCGGATCAAGCGGGGCACCAAGGTCGTCTGGAACAACGACGACATGGCGGCGCACACCGTGACGGTGGACGGGCCACAAAAAGCGGCCTCTGCACCGTTGCGCAAGGGAGGGCGTTTTGCCATGACCTTTGACGAGATCGGCACGTACCGGGTCGGGTGCGTTCAACATCCCTTTATGACAGCCACCGTGGTGGTCGAGCCTTAACACGTGATCTTCAGGGCCCAGAGCAGCCCCAGGAAGCGCCGTGCCCCAGATGGAGCGCGGCGCCCTGTTGTGCCACGAACATCGCAAATCACCAGGCGAGGACAGGCGGCCTGTCGTCGCGCAAGGATGGCAACAGAATGGCAGGGACACAGACGGCCCGGGCCGGTTGCGCCGTCTTTCTCCCCCCGAGTCATGCTGCAATCATCCTGTCCTGATTACCCTGACGCCATGACACGGACACCCCCGCGGAACGACCCCCAGCAGCCGCTCAACACCGGGCCCGTGACCCCCAGCACGGAACTCTACGAGGGCCTGTGCCGCCGCGCCCGGGCGCTGGGGCACGACGACGCCTTCCTGTCCCGCCTGCGGCGCCCGGGACTGAAATCCAACGACGCCATCCGGCTGGCCCTGGACGCCGTGCCCGCCCTGGAACTCCTGCCCCTGCCCGTGCTGGCCCAGGAACTCGGGACTGTCCTGGGACGGGTGCGCCCCTGGGCCCCTGCGCCAGTCACGCGCGTGTGGTTGGCCTGACCGTGCGCCGCACCAGGCTGATCCTGACCGTGCTGGCGGCGACAGCTGGCCTCGTCGCCACACAGAACGTGCCAGTCGGCGCTGGGTCACTCGCATACCTGAAAGGCGGGACGGCGTGGGTTGAGAGCCGGGCCAGTCAGGGTCCCCGGCAGGTGCCGAATTCACGCGGAGCCGTGCTGCTGACCCTGTCCCCCACAGACGGCACGCTCGCTTTCATGACCGGCCCTGCGGGCGCAGATATCTCTTCCGAAAAGGTTCCGCCCTTGCGGCCCTGGCTGAGCAAGCCACCGTACACGAAGAGCGTGCTGCTGAGTTCGGTAGTGCCTGGCCCGACCTTCACCACGGTGCCTGCCCGCTGGCTGCGCTGGGAAGGCGACGGTCACGCCCTGATTGCGGGCAGTGACGGGGGGAACGCAGGCTGGAATCTGGCCAAACGCAAAACATTTCTTCCCAACCAGTCGGCGCTCTACCAGAGCACGTCGCGCGATGGGGCAGTGACGGCAACCCTGGGCTCGGTCCAGTCGCCGGACGATGTGGGCGTTTTGCTGTACGGCCCTGGCGCCCGCCCTGGCACCGAGGTCTTCACCCGCCGCCTGCCGCAGAACCTCATGCAGGCGCTCAAGGCCGCGCCTCAGCCCTCCATCCGCAAGTTCGTGGGGGCCCTGGACCCGCGCGCGCAGGCAGACGACGTGAGCTGGACCGTCACGTCACCGCAGGTCACGCGCGACGGGCGCAGGGTGTACTTCGCCTCCAACGCCGGCTACGGGGTGGGCAGCGCGGGCACCACCACCTCCGCCATCTTTGAGGTGGGGGTGGGCGAGGTCAAGCTGCGGGTCCTGGGATGGCTGGGAACGTTTGCCGGCAGCGTCCTCGATGTCCTGCCTTCCCCCGACGGCGGAAAGCTGCTCATTTTGCTGCAACGCCATGACAGCAACGTCCAGGTCAACACGTTCGCGTATATCGCTGATCTGGGCCAGAAAACCGTGCGCGAGGTGATCGCGGGGAGTGCGCCGAAGGGCACCCTCACCATGCTGAACAGTTCCTGCTGGCTGGCGGACTCGCGGCACGTCGCCCTGAGCGTGGCCTATCCACGCCCGGATGACCTCAACCAGGAGAACGGCTTCGAGCCGCCGGCGAGCGCCTATTCCCTCCTCGTGAAGGAGGCGGGAACCGGGAAGACGCTGCGCCGCGTCCCCGGGGCCACGGGTGTGGACTGCGGTCCGGGTTGACCCAGGGGTGATGGCACAGGCATTGGGACGGCTCGCCTGGATGTTTTACAGTCTCGGACTGTCCCTGCCCGCAACAGCCTGGAAGACCACACAGACTCCGATGCCCTCATCGGCCCAGCACCACCTCAACCATTTTGTGGAATACGCGGCTGGCAGGACGCGCTTACACTGCTTGAACCGTGCCTCTCTCTTCGGACACTCCGCACCCATCAGGGGACGGCTCCCCCTTCGTCCGCCCCGACTCCATCGTGCGGCGCATCTGGGGAGACGGGGATCTGGTGCTGCTGGTCTTCGCCGGGGCCGCCGCAGAGTTCGCGCTCAACCGGGCCGTCGACTGGCTGTTCTTCACCGGAAAAATCCCCCAGGACCCTCTGGGGCGACTGTTTTCCACCGCTGGCTACGCTCAGCAGATCATCCTGGCCGACCGGGCGGGGGCCGAGCGGACCCTCGCCGGGATCCGCGCCGCGCACGGGGTCATCGAGGGGACGCGGGGAGCGCGCATTCCCGACTGGGCGCACCGTGACGTGCTGTACCTGCTGGTGGCCTACTCCGAGCGGGCTTACGAGACCCTGCATCACCCGTTGACCGGGCCAGAGCGGGAGGAGCTGTGGGCCGTCTTCCGGCGCGTGGGCCTCGGCCTGGGCATTCCCGAACTGCCCACCCACTATGCAGAGTGGCAAATCGACCGACAGCGCCACCTGGAGCGTGACCTGACCTGCGGCGAGCACACCCGGGCGCTGTACGCCGCCTACCGTCAGCACCTCGGGCCATGGCGGTATCTCCTTCTCCAGCAGGTGCAGGGCGTGCTGGTTCCCCGCCACGTCCGCGACCTGCTCAGCCTGCCGGGCAAGCCGTGGCTGCGGGGCGTCCTGCCGCTCTACCCCATGGTTGCGCGGCTTGGCCTTCGCCGTGCCCTGCGCCAGGCCCTAATCCCGCCTGCCCATCTCGACTCCGTCCAGCGCCTTGATCTGGCCTCGACATGACCTTTGGGCTCTGGGCCCGGCCACCAGAAACCTGCAACCGTCCCCCGTCTTGCGTCGGAGCTTCAGTGGGCGCCACGTGTGTGACCTGACCGCGTCTCCGGCCCGCGGCCCTCACGCCAGGCAAGAGAACTCAAGGTCTGTAGGCGCAGGCTTGGTTTTTTCCCTGGCGTTTCGCCTGATACATGGCTGTATCCGCACAATGGAGCAGACCATCCAACTCCGTTGCGTGTTCTGGATAACAGGCGTACCCCACGCTCGCCCCCACCTGAACAGCCACCCCCGCGATTGCAAATGGCACTTGCAGCGCCTCCACGATTCGGTTGGCAATCATCTGCAAATCCATGGAATCCGTAATGTCGTGCGCCAGCACCACAAACTCATCCCCGGCCATGCGGGCCAGGGTATCTGAGTCCCGCAACAGGCACCGCAGACGCGCGGCCACTTCCTGCAACATCACGTCTCCCGAGGAATGCCCCAGCGTGTCATTGACCCGTTTGAACCCGTCCAGATCAATAAACATGACCCCATGTCGCGCGTTTGTGCGGCGCGCAATTTTCAACGCCTGCCCCAGACGTTCCATCAGCAGTTTGCGGTTGGGAAGGCCAGTGAGTTCATCGTGATGGGCAAGGTGCCGGACATTCTCCTCAGTCCGGCGCAGGTCATCGTTGATCTGCTCAAGTGCGGCCCGCCGGTCTCTTTCCAGCGCGGCTTCGCGTTGGAGGGAAACCACCTTCGCCTGAACGGTCAGAATCTTGGTCTTGCGATCCATGGTGAGGTCATGCAGATCCTGCTGCAACAGATAGAACGCCTTGAAATGCTGCAGGGCGTCATCGAAAGCCCGGCTCTGCTCCAGGGCGGCAGACAGCCACCGGTGCGCCTCGCTTTCCCTGAGGCGAAGCTGAAGGTCACGCGCGAGGAGTAACGCCTGCTGCAGGTCAACAATCGCCTGATTCGTCTGTCCAAGCTGCAGTTGCAAGCGGCCACGGGCGATCAGCGTCATGGCTTCATGGTCCCGGTCACCACCAGCGCGGTGAAACGTCAGCGCGTGCTCGCATTCCTGCTCGGCCAGCTCAGACTCACCCAGCTCCAGGAAGGTCAGGGCCCGGTAGGTCCGGAGGATCGCTTCAGGCTGGTGGAGTTGCAGTTCCTGGCATTGCGCGAGAATCTCCACGCTCTGCTGAAGGGTGTGTTGGTACTGCTTCAGGTGGAAGGCGGCGACGGCAGTATTCAGCCGAATAATGACTCCCTGCGCCCTCACCGCAGGGGTCCAGTGGACCTGGGAAAGCTCCTGAAGCCGCTCACGTGCCTGGACGTGCAGTTCCAGGGCCCGGTCGTACTCCTGAATTTCCCAGTGCATGTTGCCCATGTTGCTGAGCACACGGGCTTCGCCGGCGATGTCCCCGAGGAGATGCACCAGCTCCAGACTTTCCAGCGCGTACGTCATCGCCTGTGCGTAGTCCCCCAGCTGATGGTGCAGAACGCTCAGACCATTGGTGACGCGGAGCTCGACATCCGGAAACCGGCCCTGACTGAGTTCACGGGCCTGGAATTGATGTTCGAGAGCAGCGTTATAGGCGGATTGATAGAAGGCGCAGGCGCCGAGGATGGTCAGTGCGACAGCCTGGGACCGCTCGTCACCCAGGCTGATCGCCAGCACATGGGCGCGTGTCGCCAGACTTTCCGCCTGGGAAGCGTTGGCGTACTTCTGGTGGTCTGCCTCACTGAGGAGCTGCAGCAGCTCCTCCTGGGGGTTGTGCGTGAACGCCGATAGTGAGGCGAGAGATCGGGACGCTGTCATTATTCCTCGTTGGGCTCTGGTCAAGGCACGCCGTGCACTCTGGCGTAGAGCAATCACTTGCTGTGCAGCCTAGGCACAAGGGTGTTGCACAATCCTGACTTCAGCCGGCTCTCTTGCCTTAATCCCGGAGGGGACTGAAGGGCTGTGATCCTGAACGGGTGACCGCAGGCCCCCTCAGCCCACCTGGGTGTCAGGCGACCCGCAGTGCATCCCCGTGCCCCTTCAGATACCCTTATGACAGTGTGGGACGGAATCCGTCCCTGAAGACTTCCCCAACTCACCCGTCCCGGAAACGGCACCATGCACACAGAACCCATGCTGCAATGGGGAATGGACAGGGTCAGTCAGACAGCACCTGCGGCACGGCTGGAAGGACCACCGCCCCCGCTGGTGCGGGCAGCACGGGCGCCGCCAGCCAGCGGGGCACGCAGCAGCAGCCTTAGCCTCACCGTCTGCCGCCGCGCACTGGGTCTTTCTGCGCGGCGGCCCTGTTTCTCTGGAGGCCGTGATGTTTCAGGATCGCCGGGATGCTGGACGACAACTGGTCGGACAGCTTGGGCACTACCGCAATCAGCCAGATGTGGTGGTACTCGCCCTGCCGCGTGGGGGTGTCCCCGTGGCTTACGAGGTAGCCGAGGCCCTGCACGCACCGCTCGACGTGTTAATCGTGCGGAAGATCGGCATGCCGGGGCACGAGGAATTCGCCATTGGGGCCATCGCTTCCGGCGGTACCCGTGTCATGAATACGCAGGTGGTGGAGGGCTACCGGGTGCCAGAGGCAGCCATTGAGGCCATAGCCGAAAAGGAAAAGCGGGAACTGGAACGGCGTGAACGGTCATACCGAAATGGGCGCCCTCCGCTGGCGCTGCAAGGCAAGACGGTGCTGCTGGTGGACGACGGGCTGGCAACAGGGGCCTCCATGCGTGCCGCCGTGCAGGCCATCAGGCAGTTCGAGCCAGCGAAGATCGTCGTCGCCGTGCCCCTCGCTTCCCCGGACACCTGCGAGGAGTTCCGCACAGGAGTGGACGAGGTGGTCTGCGCGGTCACGCCAGTCCCGTTCTACGCGGTGGGACAGGGCTACGTGGACTTCAGTCAGACCACCGACGAGGAAGTTCATAGGCTGTTAAGACGCGCGGTAGGACAGAAAGGAGCGGGCACATGACAAATGTCCACAGCTTGACAGATGCCGTCAGGGCCGCCGCACGGCCCCTGGACGGGAATTCAGACGACTATGACGTCCTCCTTGACCACATCGGCGAGGCGCGCTTTGTCCTGCTTGGAGAGGCCTCGCACGGCACCCACGAGTTCTACCGCGAGCGCGCCCGGATCACCCGGCGTCTCATTGAGGAGAAGGGCTTCACGGCAGTTGCCGTCGAGGCCGACTGGCCGGATGCTTACCGGGTCAATCGCTATGTACGCGGTCAGGGCCAGGATCGGAGCGCGCCAGAGGCTCTTTCGGACTTCCAGCGTTTTCCCCGCTGGATGTGGCGGAACGTGGACGTGCAGGACCTCGTGGAATGGCTGCGTGAGCATAACGCGCACTACCCGGACCGGATGGCAGGTTTCTACGGGATTGATCTGTACAGCCTGCACCGCTCGATGGCTGCCGTGGTCGAGTACCTAGAGGGCGTGGACCCGGAGGCGGCGCAGCGTGCCCGACAACGCTACAGCTGTTTCGAGCCCTACGGTCAGGATCCGCAGCAGTACGGCATGGCCACGGCCTACGGCATTGAGGAACCCTGTGAGGACGAGGCGGCGGCGCAACTTGTGGAACTTCGGCGGCGGGAGAACGAGTTGATTCAGGACGGCATCCTTGCCGAGGACGAACACTTCTACGCGGAGCAGAATGCCCGCCTTGCGCTGAACGCCGAGCGCTACTACCGCGAGATGTTTCGCGGGCGGCAGGACACCTGGAACCTGCGTGACACGCACATGGCCGACACCATCGATGCCCTCGCGCAGCACCACCGGGAGCAGGGCAGCCAGGCGAAGATCGTGGTATGGGCGCACAACTCTCACCTGGGCGATGCCCGCGCGACCGAGGTGAACTGGCAGCAGGGCCAGCAGAACGTGGGGCAATACATGCGCGAACGCCACCCTGGCGAAACGTACATCATCGGGTTCAGCACCTTTCAGGGAGAGGTGACCGCCGCTGACGACTGGAATACACCGGCAAAACGCAAGCGGGTTCGTCCGGCTGTGCCAGAGAGTCACGAGGAACTGTTGCATGGGGTGGGCATCCCGAACTTCTGGCTGGATCTGCGCGAGCCGAACGCAGCCACCACAGGCTTGTGTGAGGAACGCCTTCAACGCTTCATCGGCGTGATCTACCGGCCCCAGACGGAGCGCGGCAGCCACTATTACCATGCCCGGCTGAGCGAACAGTACGACGCGCTCCTGTACTTCGATCACACGCACGCCCTGGTGCCCCTCGACAAAACCAGTGGCTGGGAAGCCGGTGAATAGTCAAACCTGGGCGAGTTGTCAGAGACAAACGTTCTAGGTGTGAGTGAAGGGAACCGCAGGGATAGCCTGAATCCTGGGCTTTCCCTACCCCTAGTCTGATGACTGCTGCGCCAAATCCAGCTTCACCGAGACCGGAGCAAGGCGACGCCGTGAGCAATCGGGCAACACCACCTCGCCACTCTGCCCGAAGGAAACCGACATCTCTCAGAATGAATCGGGCAATCTGTGCAGAGGGTACCCAGTAGGTACCAGAATCACTGCCAGATCCCAGGATTAAAGGGCGCACGGCTGGGTTTGAGAGATGCGTTCCCGGAACCAAAGGAGAACCAGATGACCAACTCCGTTCGAGTGGGCGTGATCGGCCTCGGCGCCATCGGCCTGAATTTGCTCAGGGCCTTCGCGGCCAATGCCGAGGTGCAGGTGACGGCGGTGTGCGACGTGGACGCCGCTCTCGTTGAGACGACTGCTCGACCGTTTGCCGCCTCGGCCTGGACCGACCACCGTCGGATGCTCGACGAGGTTGACCTGGATCTCGTGTATGTGGCCGTGCCGCCAAGGCACCATCACGCCATTGCCCTGGACGTCATTGCGGCGGGGCGACACATTCTGTGCGAGAAACCGCTCGCCCTGACGCTGAGCGAAGCGCAGGACATGCAACGTGCAGCGCAGGAGATGGGCGTCGTTCACGCTTTGAATCTGCCGTTACACGGTGACTCTGGGATCGAGACCTTTCACCGTCTCGTTCAGAATGGTGGCCTCGGGGCTCTCCGCCGCGCCGAACTGAACCTGGTTTTTCCGCAGTGGCCGCGAGGATGGCAGCAAAACCCTTGGATCGGCGGTCGGGAGCAGGGCGGACCGATCCGTGAGGTGGGGCCGCACCTGTTGCACGTCATCCTGAGCACACTTGGTCCGGTCGCGCGGGTGTGGGCCCACACCGAGTACCCCGCCAACGATCCAGACGCCTGTGAAATGGCCGCCCTCGGGACGCTCGAGCTCGCAAATGGCTTACTGGTCGTCGTGTCGTGCTTGACGAACGTGCCCCGTCCAGAACAGGTCAGCTTGACCGTGTACGGCTCAACGGGCACCGCCGGACTGGTGAACTGGGCAACACCGGTGGCGGCGCTGGGTCAGGCACCGCTCGAATCCGTGCCAGTCGAGAGAGCGCAGGAGGCGGCGGGGACTCGGCTGGTTCGGGCGCTCGTGGAACGTGTGCGCGGCACCGCTAGTGAATCAGATCTGGTCGACTTCACCATGGGAGTCCGCATTCAAGCTGTCCTGGAAGCCTGGGAGGGTTCATCGTTTGCAGGAACCTGGGTGGATGTTGTGCAAGCGTGAACCATACCCGCTTTTGGCCTGATTCGTCTTTGACCGGGCCGTTTAATATTCGGACGGTGTGTGGATTGCATGGTTAAGCCTAGAAAACAAATTAACTTAGGAAGGCCATTTATACATACTTGTTCAGCTGAAGCACGATCTCTAAGCTTCTAAGTTGACTGGAATAACCGAATTACTGAGACCATGAAAATTGAACGGGTCACCTCTCAAGGGCAAGGCCGTCCTGCAGCATCTCGCTTTCCACCTGACCGACGAGCACCTTATCCTGTGCAGGAGTCCCTATGCCCATCCCTTCACCCGCACCCATCGTCGTGATTGGCGGCGGCATTCTCGGCTGCGCCACGGCCTACTTTCTTGCCCGCCACGCCGACGCACCGCCGGTCGTGGTGCTGGAACCAGATCCCTCGTACGCACGCTCCTCCACACCCCGCTCCGCCTCCGCCATCCGCACCCAGTTCCACCTCGGCGCGAATGTCATCCTCTCCCGCTTCGGCTACGACTTTTACAAGCACGCCGAGAAGTACCTGAGCGTCAACGGTGAGCCAGTTGATCTCGACTTTGAGGACTGCCCGTATCTGGTGCTCGCTGCGCCGGAGGGCGTCTCACGACTGCGAGAGGCCCAGGCGCAGCAGGTCAAAGCCGGAGCGCGGGTAGCATTCCTGACTGTCGAGGCTCTGACGGAACGCCTGGCCTGGCTTCGCCCGGACGGCATCGGCGCTGGCACTCTTGGTGAGGGTGGAGAGGGCTGGTTCGACCCCAGACGGGCGCTTGCAGCCCTGCGGCGCAAGGCCACGTCGCTGGGCGTCACGTTCCTGCCGCACCGTGCGGTTGCGATGGACATCAGTGATGGACGCGTGAAGCGGGTGCATCTCGACGACGGCAACCCGCTGGAGGTGGACAGCGTGGTGAACGCGGCAGGCGCGCAGGCAGGCCGCGTCGCCGCCCTGGCCGGGGTGGCTTTGCCGGTGGAATCGCGCAAGCGCAGTGCGTTCGTCTTTCAGGTTGACGCACCGCCTGCCGGATTCATGAACCTGGTCGAGCCGCTGCCGGATGGACGGGGGATGTACGTGCGTCCATATAAGGGAGGATTCATGGCGGTGACGTCTCCACGACCTGCCCAGGATCCGGACACCCTGAACCTCGACGTGGACCGGACCCTGTTCGAGGAGGTGTTGCGTCCGGCGCTGGCCCGCCGCGTGCGGGGCTTCGAGCGGTTGACGCTGGTGGATGCGTGGGCGGGACATTACGAGTTGAACACCTTCGATCAGAACGCGGTGATTGGCGCTCACCCGACCATACGCAACCTGA
Organism: Deinococcus humi; assembly: GCF_014201875.1. NCBI lineage: Bacteria > Thermotogati > Deinococcota > Deinococci > Deinococcales > Deinococcaceae > Deinococcus > Deinococcus humi. Next base: position 25,264 of record NZ_JACHFL010000009.1, read on the forward strand.
TCTTCGCGTGTGGATTGAGTGGGCATGGCGTGATGCACGCACCCGGAATCGGGCGTGGCGTGGCGGAACTGCTGCTGGGCGGGCAGTACACCACGCTGGACCTGAGCCCCTTCCGGTTTGAACGGCTGCTGGAAGGCGTGCGTCTGGATGATGTACAGCCCAGCGAACAGCGCGAGCATGCTGCGGGCATCTGAGGCAAGATGACCTGGAGTGCCATCTTGAGGAACGCGAGCCGCACTCCGAGGTTTCATATGACCACTTCTGACTTTTCCGCAAACCTTCACAGCATTCTTCCGCCCGTCGTCACGCCGCTCACCCCGGATTTTCATGGAGACGGCCTGTTTCTGCTCGGCTCTGCCAACAAGAACCGGCGAATAGCGGTGGAAGAGGTGGCCGGTCGCGTGCCGCCACTGGTGAATACGGTGCTTCTGGGAGGCACACACGGCTATGGCCTGGGCCTGGGGAGCGTCGATCCTATCCCCTACGCCGTGCTGGACACCACCTGCCACCGCGAGGACTGGCAAGAGTTGGAGCGGGTGCGCGCCATTCCGGCGACTGAGGGGGCGCCCTTCCATGCCTGACCGAACAGTGCTGGATGGACTGAAGGGCGGACTGATCGTCTCGTGCCAGGCCAACCCCGACTCGCCGCTGCGCGATCCGTACATCATCAGTCGCCTCGCGCTGGCCGCTGAGAAAGGGGGGGCGGTGGGCCTGCGGGTTCAGGGACTGGAGGACGTGGAGGCGGTGCGGGCCGTGACTGCCCTGCCCATCATTGGCCTGACCAAGACGGACCGGGACGACACCGAGGTCTACATCACCCCTACCGCGGCCGAGGGCGTCAGGCTGGCCGAACTGGGTGCACAGATCGTGGCGCTGGACGCCACCTCCAGACCCCGGCCCGAGGCTCTAGCGGAAATGTTCGCGGCCATTCACGCGGCTGGGGCGCTGGTGATGGGCGACATCAGCACGCTGGACGAGGCGCGGGCCGCCTATGACCAGGGCGCGGATATCGTCAGCACCACGCTGAGCGGCTACACCCCGTATAGTCGCCAGCTTGCTGGACCGGACTGGGAACTGATGCAGGAGTTGCATGGGGCCGGACTCACCTTTGTGGCCGAGGGGCGGCTGAACAGCCCTGCAGACGCGGCGCAGTCCATGCAGCTTGGCGCGAGCTTCGTGGTGGTGGGCAGCGCGATCACCCGGCCGGATGTGATTACGGGCTGGTTCAAACAGGCGCTGCGGAACTGACGGCCTGCTGGCCCATGCCGTTCCGGACGTGCTTGGTGCAACTCCGGCCCGCTGGCGGGCAGTTCTGCACTGGACCCGTCGAGATGCGAGCCAGGCTCTTCGAGACGGCGTGTGACCCATCTGGGACCACTCCAGGCAAAGCGACAGCCCTCCGCCCAGGGTGACCCCCAGACTCTGCGCTTTCTCAATTTGCTGCGGTTTCCTTCATGGCTACGCCATAACGAACTGGCGCCCGTGCGCGGCGTATATTCAGTCCCGCTTCAGGCCAGCTCAACCACACCCCCTGAATCCTTGGGAAGTGGAGCAGGCCGTTCTAGTTCCTCCTCTCCGCAAAGGATGGCCCTCCGTGACTGATGCCCCGCCTGCCTATTCGCTCCTTGACCCCTTCGGATGGTACGCCGCCCAGCGTGCTGAACAGCCCGTCATCCGCGATTCCAGCTCCGGGATGTGGATGGTCTTCGACTACGACGGCGTACAGCGCGTTCTGTCGGACTGGAAGGCCTTCTCGTCGCAACGGGGACGTCCCAGGGGCGAGGACGCGGCAAGCGCGCTGTCGTCCAGCATCATCTCCACCGATCCGCCGCGACACCGCCAGCTCCGCGCCCTGGTGGAGCAGGCATTCACGCCCAGGCAGGTGCGCGCTCTGGCCCCCCGCATTGTGGAACTGGTCGACGAACTGCTGGTCCAGGTGGAACGTGCAGGGCGCATGGATTTCGTCCTCGATTTTGCCTACCCGCTGCCGGTGATCGTGATCGCCGAGATTCTGGGCATACCGTCGGCGGACCGTGACGCCTTCAAGCGCTGGTCCGACGCCGTGGTGACGGGCAATCCCAGCGGCAGCCGCGAGATGGCCGCCTACTTTGGAACGTTGATCGAGCAGCGGCGACACGCCCCTGGTGAGGACCTGATCTCCGGGTTGATCGCCGCCCAGGTAGAGGGAGAACACCTGAACCCGCAGGAGTTGCTGGGCTTTTGCATTCTGCTGCTGGTGGCAGGCAACGAGACCACCACCAACCTGCTGGTGAACACAGTGCGGTGCTGGCAGGACGCGCCGGACGCCCTGGAACGGGTGCGGGCAGACCGGACGCTGCTGCCCAGCACCATCGAGGAATCGCTGCGTTACCGCTCACCGGTGCAGTCGATGTACCGCGTGGCCGCGCAGGACGTGGAACTGGGCGGCCAGACCATCCCGGCCCTGAGCCCGGTGCTGGCCTGGATCGGCTCGGCGAACCGGGATGAGGCGCAGTTTCCGGACGCGGGGCTTTTTGATCCGGCCCGCGCCCCCAACCGGCACCTGGCCTTCGGGCACGGGGTCCATTTCTGCCTGGGCGCTCCCCTGGCCCGGCTGGAAGCCAGCATCGCGCTAGACGCGGTACTGGAGCGTTTGCCCAACCTCCGTGTGGCGCCTGATACCGTGCTGGAGCCGATCCCGAGCCAGATCGTCAGCGGAGTCAAGCGCCTGCCCATCATCTTCGGTCACTGACCTTCAGAAAGCCGCGGCCAGAGCAGCAGCACTGGAACAGTGGCAGGAAAGGACTTGCGCTCGTACCACGCTGAGCCGCCGTTGATCCCTTCTTTGTCCAGCACGCGTATACAGACCCCCAGCCGCCCAGTCCAGGCTGAACCCGGACACGCCCATTTTTCCATCAGATTGTTTTGCGATCCGTTTCGACTGCTCCAGACACGGTCGAAATTACATTTCCCAATTCTGCGCACGACTTCGTGGAAAGACTGGATGGCGCATGTACGGCGCAAGGACAGGGTGGACCGAACAGGAATTGGCGGCCTCTTCGCAAACCAGGAGAGTCGGGCAGGTAAAGTCAGTCAATGCACGTGCGACTCCTGCCCACTTCCATGTTTTTAAATTCGCCCCGTTTGCCGCTGGCCTGTCCTCAGACGACCGGCTGCTGCTCTCCACTAGACCACGCATGATTCCCTGGGTTCCGCTGGCGCGCGCTCCCATTCCCGGCACACAGCAGGACCTGTGCCTTTACCGCCGTGGTGAGCAGCTGGAGTTTTCCATCCAGATCTCGGGCTACGTCAGCGAGCTGATGAACAGCCGCGTCCACGCCTCCGAAGACGCGCTGGCTGAGTTGGCCTGCGCGGCAATCGTGGGCCGCCCGGCACCGCACGTGCTCGTGGGGGGGCTGGGGATGGGCTTCACGCTCGCTGCAGCCCTGAAGACGCTGGGGCCGGACAGTGTGGTCACGGTGGCCGAACTGGTGCCCGAAGTCGTGGAGTGGAATAGGGGGCCACTGGGCGAATGCGCGGCCTTTCCACTCCACGATCCCCGCACCCAGGTCCATGTGGGCGATGTGACTGAACTCCTGCGCCAAGGCCGCGGAGTCTACGACGCCGTTCTCCTGGATGTAGACAATGGCCCTGAAGGCATGACACATCATGGCAACGACTGGCTCTACTCGCCGTCCGGGCTGGCCGCAGCGCAGCGGACCCTGCGGCCCGGCGGCGTTCTAGCGGTCTGGTCCGCCACACCGGATGACCGTTTCACCCGGCGGCTGCGGCAAGCAGGCTTCCGGGTGGACGTGCGAACGGTGCGTGCCCGGCCCGGCAAGGGAGCCCGCCACACCATCTGGCTGGCCCACCGGACGCAGGACGCGGCTCCCACCCCAGCCCGCCCCCCACGGCGGGTTCGGCAGCACCGAAGCGCTCGGCGCTGAGGGCGCTCACTGGGCAGGGCTGCCACCTTTTCCCCAACCGTGAAGGGCTAGGACTTTTGTGAATTGACGTCGTTCACGGGGAAGCGAACGCTTCACTTCCCAGACTAGGCCATCACCGTTATGGCGCAGCTTTTCAAGAAAGCACTTGACCTGCACGGCGTTCTTGTCGTGGGACAGCGTGCACTTCTATCCAATCGGTTAAATCGGAAGGTTCATAGGCTGAAAATGGCCTGGCAAGCGCTTTTCCTATACTGCGAAGCCACTGCGACATCTGGTCACCTGCTTCCGTCTCCTGCTAATTCCCGACATGCAGATCGAAGGTCCGATGGCAGCGCATCGGCGGCGACGCAAGACGCTTGTGAGAGCCGATCAGGTAGAGTCCAGCTTGTGGATAGCGTCTCCGGGCCGCACCTGCATGTTTTTCAGCCGATCCTCTCAAACTGGGATCTGCTCTCCGGGAATCAGAGCAAATGATCGGGCAGCCAGGAGTGCGACGTCTTTCGCGATCGGCGGACCTGACCCCTGGGTTGCGGTGAGGCGCGCACCATGAGCCCACCAGACGATCTTCCATACCTAGAGTGGCTGGGCCACAGTGTTGAGCCCCTGGCCGTCGTCGACACACACACGCTCTCGATTCTCACCGCCACGCCAGCTTTCGGGGAGCTGTTCGGGCAGCCGCTGCAAACGCTGATGGGTCTGACATTCGTCACCCTGCTGGCCACACATGAACAGACCGAGGTCTCGGCGCTCCTGCGGGCTTTCACCGCGGATGGGGTGGTGCCGCCCCGGCGCAGCTACCTGTTCACCAGACAGGACGGCTCGCTCCTACCCAGTGACATGCATACGCTGCGCTTCACCCTGCCGAGTGGACGACATGTGGCGCTCATGACGCTCCGCCCGGTACAGCAATTGCCCGACACCGTCTCGTTTTACCAGCACGTTCTCGAGGAACTGCCCCTGCCGCTGACCGTGCAGGACGCTGAGGGCCGCTACGTTTACATCAATCCGTCCGCTATGCCTGATGAGGAACGCCGCGTGCGAGCCATCGGTCTCACCGCTGGTGATGTCATGGCCGCCGAGGGCACACCCGAAGCCACTGCCCTGGAGCGCGAAGCCCACTTCTGGCAGGCCGCACAGACCCGCACGCGGGTCGAGTGGCAGGAGATGTCGGTCTGTCCGCACGGTGGAGCGCCACAGTTGACCCACCAGGTCGCTGTTCCCCTCTTCGAGGAGGAGGATGGGCCGCTCAGCCTAATGCTGTGTTTCACACCAGACGTCTCGTTCACGGCCTGGCAATCGGAACAGCTCCAGTTGCTCGAAAGCCTGATCCAGGCGACGGCGGACCCGCTGGCCATTCTGGACGTACGCCCCGGACCCACCTATCGGCAGGTCGTCTACTCCAATCCGGTTCTGCGGCAACTCGATGACGTCCCGCCCCACGCCCAGAACCGTTCATTTCATTCCGATCCACTGGCCTGGGTCAGCGGGCAGCGGGACCGACAGGTGATCGAGAACGCCCTTGAGCAGCTCCGTCACCACACCAGCGCCACCCGGATGGAGGATGTTCACCTGCCGGACCTCGACCTCTGGTTCGAGGTCTCATTCACGCCGGTGTACCTGACCCCGGATCAGCCCACGCACTGGGCGGTAGTGATGCGCGACGTGACCAAACGCAGAAGGGAGCGGGCCTTCCTGCAAGAATTCATGGCCGCCACCCTTCTGGCGCTGCGAGACGCACCCCTGTCGGTGGCCGTACACCAGATGCTGCGGGGGATGGAGCGGCTCCTGCCGTCCTGGACCGCCGTTCTGATCCTTCCCGGAGGAGAGGGGCTTCAGGTGTACGGGGAGGGCCTGCCTGATGACCTGCGTCAATGGATGGCGGGCCGCTCGGCGGAACAATTGCGGGGCTTCTGGACGCAGCGCGACCCCGAGCGCCTGGGACTTGTGGTCACCTTGCAAGATCCGTTTGTTTCTTACGATCAGGCCGCTGAATTCCGGATCTCCATCGGGCTGGCACTATATGACTCACAACAGACGCTGCTGGGGGTGCTGGGGCTCCTACACCCCGACACGGACGCCGCACGCACTCAGGCCAGCGAGGTACTGACCGGCAGTGCCGGCCATATCGGCCTGGTGGTAGAACATCATCACCAGCGCCAGCAATTTCAGTGGCTGGCCTACCACGACCCGCTTACCGGACTGCTGAACCGCAGCGGCTTCGCGCGGGACGCGTCGCTGGCGCTGACCCAGGCCGGGGAGGCGGGAACCTCACTGGCCCTCGGGGTGCTTGATCTCAACCGGTTCAAAACGGTCAACGACAGTCTGGGCCACGCGATCGGCGACCGGCTGCTGCAGGCGTTCGCTCAGCGCTTGCAGCAGCCCGCAGAAGAGCTGGGATTCCAGCTCCTGACCCGACTGGGCGGCGATGAATTCGCCTTCCTGATCGACGACCCTGCGCAGATGGACGAGGTCAGCGCCGCGCTGTCACAGATGCTCGCTGAACCCTTTGCCCTGGAGGGCCGTTCCATTCACATTGGCCTGGCGCTCGGGTGGAGTGTTTTCCCGGGCACGGCCGCAGACCTCGACACCCTGCTGAAGCAGGCTGACAGTGCCATGTACGTCGCCAAACGCACCGGACGTGCGGCCAGCCTGTATACCCCCACCGCACGCCCCAGCATTTCCGGCTTCGAGCTGGAAAACGCATTGCACCGGGCCATTGTGGATGATCAGTTGTGCCTGATGTACCAGCCGCAGGTGTCGGTCACAGATGGGCGCGTCGTTGGGGCGGAGGCGCTGTTGCGCTGGTCTCACCCGGAGATCGGCAACATCCCTCCGTCAGAATTTATTCCCATTGCCGAGAGTCTGGGCCTGATGGACCGGCTGGGCAACTGGATTTTCGACCGCGCGTGCCGGGACGCGGCCAGCTGGCCCAATCCCAAACTGACGCTCAGCATCAACGTCTCGGTGCTGCAGGTTCAGCATCCCAACTTCCAGGCCGCGCTGGAGGCTGCCGCGCTGCGCCACCGTCTCGATCCGCGCCGGCTGATCATCGAACTGACCGAAACCGCGCTGATCAGCGATCTGGCCAGCTTGCAGTCCACGCTTGAGCACGTTCGGGCCTGGGGGCCACGGGTCTCGGTGGACGATTTCGGCACCGGCTACTCCACCCTGCTTTCCCTGCGCCAGCTTCACGTCGACGAACTCAAGATCGATCAGTCGTTCATTCAGGATCTGGGGCAGCCGGGAAAAGCGGGCCGGGACAGCTCCGCGATCATCGAGGCGACGTTGACGCTGGCGGCCACGTTCGGGCTGGGGGTAGTGGCCGAGGGGGTCGAGACCGAGCAGCAGGCGTCACTCCTGCGCGAGATGGGCTGCCCGGCCATGCAGGGCTGGCTGATCGCGCCCGCGCTGAGCCAGGCCGGATTTCTCCAGCGGTTCGGAAGCTAGTCTTTCGGAACGCGCCCAGTTCCATCCTGCCGCCTGCGTACGACCTGAGCGGAGCGCCCTGACGAACCTCATGACGCACCCACCAGCACCACTAGGCCAGGTCACAGCGCTGAGCACCCCACTGGCCGCACACGACGATGACGCCCTGACGGCTCTGAGTAACCTGCTGCTGATCCTGAATGAACGTTGAACTGCTCCCTATGACGCCGCTTGAGCCGCTGGCACGTCGCCCCTCACCCATGCCAGCGTTCTTGGAGCGCCTCCCTGGTGACGCTAGAATGCGCTCCTAATGGCAGGTCACAGCAAATGGTCCCAGATCAAGCGCAAGAAAGGCGCCAACGACAAGAAGCGCAGCGCGATGTACAGCAAACACATCCGCGCCATCGGGGCGGCGGTCCGTTCAGGGGGCAGCGGTGATCCTTCGGGAAACCTGGCCCTCAAGAACGCCATCGCGGCGGCCAAGACCGACACCGTGCCGGTGGACAACATCGACAACGCGATTAAACGGGCGCTGGGCGCGGAAGCCGGGGCCGCCGAATTCAAGGAAGTGACCTATGAGGGCTACGGTCCTGGCGGCACGGCCATCTTTATCGAGGCCCTGACCGACAACGTGAACCGCACCGTGGCCGATATCCGCGCCGTGTTCAACAAGCGCGGCGGCTCGCTGGGCACCAGTGGCAGCGTGGCCTGGCAGTTCGAGAAAAAGGGCGTGTTGCTGCTGCGCGACACCGCCGAAACGGTGCAGGAAATCGCCATCGAGAACGGTGCAGAGGACATCCAGGAATCCGAGGAAGGCCTGGAAATCAGCACTGGGCCTGCGGACCTGTACGCCGTGCAGGAGGCCCTGTCTGGGGCGGGGTACGAGATCGAGAGCGCGGCCCTGACCATGGTCCCCACCAACATGGTGACAGTGGAGGGCGGCGACGCCAGAAAGCTGCTGAACGTGATTGACGCGCTCGAAGAACTTGACGATGTGCAGAACGTGTACTCCAACGCCGACATGCCGGAGGACGAGGCCGAGGAATAATTCTGGGCCACACACACCGGAAGCGCCGCCGCAGCGTCAACTGAGCCCGGACCATTCCAGCGTTCACAAATCCGAGAATGAGCTGCGCGGGGTCGCCACAGTTCCCAGCCTCCGCGTCTCACCAGCTGGGGAACCACTGCGGGAGGAATGCCATGACCAACAGGGCCGTGTCGGTGCTGGAATTCGTGACGGCGGTGCAGGCCAGCGTCGCTCAGGACTTTGGCCGGGAGGGCGCTGGGCCGAATGCGCTGGTGGTCCAGCACATTGAGCTGGAACTGAAGACGGTGCTGTCCCGGACGGCGGGCGGCGGCTTCGAATGGAAACTCGTCACGGCCACCGACGAGGCGGCGGACAGCCAGACTCAGACCCTCTCGCTGTGCTGGGAACGCCAGCCGCCGCACAGAAATTTCACCGCGGAGTCCCTGCCGTCAGACCTGCCGTACCAGCTCATCACGGGCATGAATGCCTTGCGGATCGGGGCCGCGGAATGGGCGCGGCTCTCCCCTGGCCTGCCATTCCGTTCGGTGGGCGGGCAACTGGTCTTCGCGGTGGCGGTTCAGGAGGACGGCAGCCTGTACATCGGCAAATTCGGCGGCGGTGCGGGCCACGAGCGGATGCACACCGTAACCCTGAAGCTGGCCCCGCTGGCCTGAAGCACGGTCCTACAGCACCAGCGCCCGTGCGTTGCCGCCCAGCCGGTCCCACAGCGTGAAGGCCGCGCGGGCGCCGGCGCAGATGACGCCCTCATCGTCCCAGCCCGCCGCCATCGCGGGACCGCGCGTGTGGGCCCACAGCACGTCCTCGGCGGACATGGCCTCATTTGGGGCCAGCCGCCCGCCGCCGTCATCCACGCGGGTGATCGCGGCAGCGAAGCTGCCACGGGGATCGGGAGCGGCCACCGGGGCGTCGCTGCCAAAAGCCAGGATCGCCCCCGCCGCCATCAGCGACTTGAAGGCGTAGCTGCCCTCTGCCAGATGGGGTGTCAGTTCGCGAATCATGGACGTGTCGGCCTGCAGGTGGATCGGCTGCACGCTGCACACCAGGCCTCTGTGGCGCGGAATGTCATCGGAGCGCAGGTGCTGGGAGTGTTCGATCCTCAGACGGAGGCCCCTCGCCCCAGCGGCGGCGCGCAGGTCGTCGTACACGTTCAACACTTCGGTGTTGGCCCGGTCCCCGATGGCGTGGGTGACCGGGGTCAGGCCCAGGGCGATGGCTTCCAGGCCACGCTCGCGGATCAGTTCGGGCGGGTCCAGCGCAATGCCGGTGCCGGAGCCGTCGGCAAAACCGGGCGCGTGTAGCCAGGCGGTGCGGCTGCCCAGGGCGCCGTCCGCGAAGAATTTGACGCCGCCCCACTGGAACAGCCCGCCGCCCCCGGAACCGATGCCCAGCTCGCGGGCCGCGTCCAGGCGCTGGTGTGACAGGCAGGCCCAGACCCTCAGCGGCAGCTCACCGCGCGCCGCCAGCGTCTGGATGGCGCGGGGGGCCTCGGGCGACTCATAGGCCATCGTGTGCGTGCTGACGTAGCCACGTGAGGCCAGATCGTCGGCCCCCACCCGCGCCGCCGCCAGATATTCGGCCTCGCTGGGAGCGGGCATCACGGCGGACACCAGACCGCTGGCGTGTTCCAGCAGGCAGCCCAGCGGGCGCACGATTTGTCCACCTTGCGGATCCGGGGTGGTTTCATTGATTCCGGCAGCGCGCAGGGCGGCGCTGTTCACCCAGGTCATGTGCAGATCACGCGAGTAGAGCTGCACTGGGTGGTGGGGGCTGACCTCGTCCAGCAGGGCCGCTGTGGGGTAGCCGTTCACTCCCAGTTCCGAGAGCAGGAAACCGCCCCCGCGAATCCAGGTGCCGGGTGGGGTGTTCAGCGCCACCTGCCCCACCCTGGCCTGCACCTCCGCCACGCTGCGGGCACCGTGCAGGTTGATCTGCGACAGCGAAAAGCCGTAGGCGACCAGATGGGTGTGCGCGTCGCACAGGCCCGGCGTCAGAATCAGGTCGCGGTGATCGAGGGTTTCGGCGCGTGGGGCCAGTGCCAGCAGATCCGAAGACTCGCCCACCGCCAGCACGCGCCCGCCGCCGACCAGCACGGCTCCGGCACGCGGCATGGTGTCGTCCTGGGTGATGACCTGGGCCTGGATCACGGTCAGAGGTGAAGTCATGGCCTGCAGAGTAATACAGCCGCCGGCAGCCGCCGGGCGAAGCGGCCTGGTCATGGGAAAGCCCCTTCCCCATGACCACCGTCCGGCACCGCCTGGGTTCCGGTCTATGCGGCCCTCACCCGTCTGTTAGACTGCCGCGTATGCCCCGCATTCTCGTGGTGGATGACGACGCTGCCATCCTCAAACTCGTCAGCGTGATTCTCAGCCGCGCCGGGCATGAAGTGCGGACCAGTAACCATCCGGTCGAGGCCCTGGAACTCCTGAAGGTCTTCACCCCGGATCTGGTGATCAGCGACGTGGTGATGCCGTACATGACCGGGCTGGAGTTTCTGGAAAAGATGCGTGAGCATGAACAGCTCTCGGCCATTCCGTTCATGCTCCTGAGCAGCCACGCCGAACGCGGTGACGTGCGCCGCGGCATGAACCTGGGCGCAGACGACTATCTGCCCAAGCCGTTCACGCCGCAGGACCTGACCACCGCCATTGACGCCCGGCTGCGCCGCGCGGGCCTGACCCTGCAGTCCGAGAGCGGCATGCAGGCCAGGGCGCTGGGCACCGCGCAGGTGGTCTGGCAGGGCGCGGCAGTGTCATGGGTCAGCCGCAAGGCGCTGGAACTGTTCTTCTTTCTTCTGGAGCACAAGGAGGTCACCAGCTGGGAGGCTGCCGAGGCCCTGTGGCCCGAGAAGGACGAGGCCCGCGCCAGCTCACTGTTCCACACCACCCTGCACCGGTTGCGCCGCAGCCTGAGCAGTGAAACTGTGGTCAGCGCCAACCGCCGCTACGCGCTGGCGGGCGACCTGAATCCCGAATACGACGTGTACCGCTACGAACTGCTGGCGACTCAGGCCGAACACGGCAGCCTGGGGCTGGAGGAGATGCGTGAGTTGACTGGCCAGTACGGCACTTTTCTGCCTGGCGCCGACAGCCCCTGGGTGGACGACGTGCGCGCCCGGCTGGAGCAGAAGCAGATGAGCGTGCTCAGTCTGGCCGCCCGCGCCGCCACTGAGGCAGGCAAGTCCAAGGACGCCGCACAGTTCCACCAGCGTGCGCTGGCTATTGACCCCATGAGCGAGTTGGACTGGCAGGGCCTGGCCCGCGCCCTGGACACCATTGGCGATCCCCGCGCCCGGCTGGCCGCCCAGCGCGAGGCATGGTGGGCCGTGGACCTCGACTGAGGTATTCGTACCAGGGAGGATGAGAAGCGTCGCCGCTTCAGAACAGCTCTCAAAACTTCAGACTGGCTGTCATTACACTCCGCAGCACGGTGAGAATTCCCCGCCAACTATTGGTTGGCGGGGAATTCTACCGTGTGAAAAGAATCATTAAAACATTAAGTTTATCGAACAGTCGGTGCTAGACTTCCGCTGTGTCATTCCCCAGCCTCTGGTCTTATCTGTTGCTCCTGGTGGGCACAGGAACCGTGGGTTACGCCGCCTACGCCCATTATCCTGGCCTGATGGCGGGTGCGGGCGTCCTGCTGACCATCGGGGCGTGGTCCCTGGGTATGGGGTGGCGCTGGGCCGCCGTGCTGATCTATGTCGCGGCTTTCGTGGCCTCGCTGGTGCTGGCTGGTCACTCTGCAACCGTGCAGGAGTTGCTGGGCGCGTTGATGGTGATCGGCGGTCTGGGCTACATCATCTTGCGGGAACAGAGCACCGAGCGGGAACTGGCCTGGCAGCGCAACACCCTGGTGGCCCTGCGCAACGGCAGCGAGCGACTGGCCGAGGCCCGTGATGACCAGGCGATCATCCGGGCTGGCATCGGGATCCTGAGCACCCTGAAAGTCGCGCCCAATTTGGCCTTCGTGGCCTACCGCCAGGGCACGCCGTACATCCTGGCTGCCAAGGGGGCCTACGAGACCTTCCTGGAGCGGCCCATCCATCCCAGCCACAACGACAGCCGCAGCGTTCAGGCGGACCACTGGGTGGCCGAGGAAGCCCTGGACCTGCTCAAGAAACCGCAGCGCCGCCGTTACCACGTGGCCCCGGTGTTTGGCCGGGCCTCCAATCATCTGGGCGTGCTGATCCTGACCCGCAACACCGACGTGGATTTCGACGAGGATGAAACCTCGGTGGTGGCCTCCTTCGCCAGGCTGCTGGGGGCACAGCTGGGGCAACTGAGCGCCATTCGCGAACTGCGCGACGCCAACGATCTGACCCTGCGCTCGCTGGGCGCCGCCCTGGAACGCCGTGACGACGACACCGGCGGCCACACCACGCGCGTGGTCAGCATGAGTCTGCGCCTGGCCCGCCGCCTCGGTTGGGACGAGGAACAGGTTCGGGCGCTGCGCTGGGGCGCGTACCTGCATGATCTGGGCAAACTGGCCATCCCCGATCACATTCTGCACAAGGGGGGGACGCTGGACGCCACCGAACGTCAGGTGATCCAGACCCACACCACCGTGGGGTACGAGATGTTGCAGGACCTGCACTTCCTGCCCGCCGAGACCCTGGATCTGGTGCGCTACCACCACGAACGCTGGGACGGCACCGGTTACCCGGCCAGCCTGCGCGGCCAGAACATCCCCGAAACGGCCCGGCTGTTCTCAATTGTCGACGTGTACGACGCGCTGTCCAATGCCCGTCCCTACAAGCCGGCCTGGACCCGTGAACGCGCCCTGGCCGAGATCCGCGCCCAGGCCGGGCGGCAGTTCGATCCGCAGTATGTGGACGCCTTCCTGCGCATGATGGCCGAGCAGGATGACGCCGTGATTGTGAGCTGACGCGGCTGCCGAAAGCGTCTTGAACGAATTCACTCGACTTCTGGGTGCCACGCTCCCAAGTCGATTCCGCCCACAACCTGACCTGAGCGCACAGGACCTTCCGATAGTCTGCTCGCCGGGGGCATCCCGACAGCGGGCGGCCCGCTGGGGAAGCGATGAAGCAGACTGCTTACCGCCACTGTTCTCGCCCAGCCCCCAGCAGCGCCAGCAGCAGCGTCGGCAGGACCCCGCGCGGGCCGAGCGGCGAATCGGTGCCACGCGCCAGAAGGGCCACCACCGTACCCGTCCGGAGATTCAGGCCCAATCCCGTGCGGGTGCCACGGGCCAGACCGTCGTGCCAGCGGACCTCTCCGTCTGGGCTGGAAACCATCCAGCCGGGGGTCACGCCGCGAATGTGCCGGGGTAGGCCAGCCGGACGCAACAGGGGCGCGGGCGGCGCCCCCAGCCGCGAAGCGCCAAAACCCAGCAGATCCGCCGCCGTGCCGAACAGCCCTCCCGCTCCGACCAGCGGACCGAAGCCAGTCATGCTCCCGCCGCCCAGCGGCCCCGCAGGCCGCACCACGGCGCCCGCTGGCGTCAGCGAGACGCCCAGACCCAGCGGCCCGGTGACCCAGCCGTGCAGCGCCCGTCCATAGCCCGCCGCGCTGACCTCCTCGCCCGCCGCGTGGGCCAGGGCCAGGGCCAGCACGCCTGCGCCCAGATTGGAATACGCGAACCCTCCAGCGCTTCTGGGCGGCGCTCCGGCCAGAAGCGACCAACGCCGCGCACTGGCAATCGCATCGGTGGCCCCCATGTTGCCGTAGGGATCATGGAACCGCGTGAAGACCGTGACCGCCGCCCGCGCCGGGTGCATCGGCAAGCCCGCCGTGTGGGTGGACAGGGCCAGAGGAGTGAGATGGGGCGGCAGACGCGCAAACGGGCCGCCCAGACGGGCCAGCGGTATCTCCCAATCCAGCCGCCCGGCCTCCACCAGCGTCCCGGCCAGCGCCCCTGTGAAGGGCTTGGTCACGCTCGCCAATTCAAAGGCGCCGCGCGTGTCCACGCCGCCCAGTGACAGGATTACCTGCTGCTCGCCGCGCAGTGCCGCCAGCACACCCCCGCGCCGGAAGACGCCACGGGTCAGCCCCAGCAGCGCCCCAGTGTCTATCCCGATTACCGCCGAGACGCGGGCGAGGGCTAGTTTCACGGGATCACGGCGGAACATGACCTCAAAATATCGTCCCTCTGCCCCGCCCACTGTTACGCTCTGGGCATGCCTGATCGTTCAGAAACCCGGCCACCCGACGCAGAGCGGCAAACCATCACCCACATCATTCATGGCGAGCAGCGCCTGGACGACTACCACTGGCTCAAGACGCGCGGCAAGGCCGACGCCGGCGTGCTGGGCCATCTGGAGGCCGAGAACGCCTACCTGGACACGGTGATGTTGCCTCTGCGCGAGACGCAGGCAGCGATCTACCGTGAACTCCTCTCGCACCTGCAGGAGGACGACGAGCAGCCCCCCCTTCAGGACGGCGAATGGCTGTATTTCACGCGCACGTTGGAGGGCAAGGCGCACCCGGTCTTCCTGCGCCGCCCGCACGCCGGAGGGGACGAGCAGCTCCTGCTGGACGTGAACGCACTGACGAAGAGCGAGGGCCTGGACAACGTGTGGGTCTCTCACACCCGCCCCAGCCCGGATGGCCGCTACTGGGCCTACCTGATGGACCGGACCGGGCAGGAGGTCTGGGAACTGCGCGTGCTGGACATCCGGACCGGGGAGCTGGCCGAGCCTGCACTGACCGGCCTCAGCGGCTGGACCCTGGCCTGGCATGCCGACAGCTCGGCCCTGCTGTACGCCACCGAGGACGACACCCAGCGTGCCGACCGGATCTGGCGACACACGCTCGGGCAGCCCCAGGGCGCCGACGAACTGCTGTTCCAGGAGGATGACCCCACCTTCCGGGTGGGCGCGGGCCTCTCGGAGAATGGGGCAACCCTGCTGATCGCCAGTGAGGCGAACATGGCCCAGGAATGGCTGGCGCTGGACGCCCGCGACGCTGGCGCCACACCCCAGACCGTCCTGCCGCGCGAACGGGGCACCGAGGCCACCCTGGCCGACGGCGGCGATCACTGGCTGGTCCTGACCAACGCCGGGGGCGCGGAGGAATTCAAGCTGGTGCGGCTGCCCAAAGACGGCGAGCTGGATCTCGGGGCCGCCGCCGAGGTGTTGCCCTACACCGCCGAGCGCTACCTGACGGGCATGCACCTGTTCAAGGACCACCTGCTGCTGTCGGGCCGCGAGGGCGGCTTCACGCGTCTGTGGGTGCTGCCACGCAGCGCGGACGGCTACGGCGCGGCCCGCCGGGTGGAGTTCCCGGAAGACAGCGCCACCGTCCGCATTGGCGGCAACCGGGTGTACGAGACCGACACGGCGCGCATCCTCTACACCAGCCTGACCCGGCCGACCGAACATCTGGATCTCAATCTGGACACGCTGGAGACCACGCTGATCAAGGCCACGCCGGTCCCGAACTACGACCCTTCCCAGTACGTCTCCGAAATGGTCTGGGCCACGGCGGATGACGGCGAACAGGTGCCTGTGAGCGTGGTGCGCCGCCGCGACACGGTTCTGCCTGCGCCGACGCTGCTGTACGGCTATGGCAGCTACGGCATTCCCGTGGACCCGGCGTTTTCCATGACCCGGCTGCCGCTGCTGGACCGGGGTTGGGTCTGGGCCATCGCGCACATCCGGGGCGGCTCGGAGCGCGGGCGGGGCTGGTACGACGCGGGCCGGTTGAAGAACAAGATGAACACCTTTACCGACTTCGTGGCGGCAGGCGAACACCTGCGGGCAACGGGTCTGGCGGGCGATCTGGTGGCGATGGGCCGCAGCGCGGGCGGGTTGCTGATGGGCGCAGTCGTGAACCTGCGTCCAGACCTGTGGAAAGCCGCCTTCGTGGGTGTGCCGTTCGTGGACGTGCTGAGCACCATGCTGGACGCCAGCATTCCGCTGACCACTGCCGAGTACGACGAGTGGGGCAATCCCAACGACGCGGGAGCCTACGCCACCATGCGCGCCTACAGCCCCTACGACAACCTGAAGGCAGGCGTGTACCCACACCTGTTCGTCTCCACCGGCCTCAATGATCCGCGCGTGGCGTACTGGGAGCCGGCCAAGTACGTGGCGCGGCTGCGAACCCTGCGCCAGTCTGGCAGCGGCATGCTGGTCCTCAAAACCAACATGGGCGCGGGTCACGGCGGCAGCAGCAGCCGTTACGACGCCCTGAACGAGGCGGCGGAGGAATACGCCTTCGCGCTGGCGGCGGTGAACGGGGACTTGCAGGGAGAATAATTGCGGGGATGAGACGACGGCAGCGCTGGTTTCATCCGGGCTTCGGCTGACCGGACGGCGCTACCCTGGACTATGATTTCACCTGAACAAATTGAGACTGTCCAGGTTCACTCCAGGGGCCGCTGCCTGCCCGCCTATCTCGCGCGCCCCGCCGTCACGGATGGGAACGCGCCGGGCGTGCTGGTCCTGCACGAGGCGTTCGGGCTGAACGACGACATCCGGGGCATCGCGAACCGTTTCGCGCAGGCGGGTTACATCGCCCTCGCGGTGGACCTGTTCGCCGAGCAAAACCGCGTGGTCTGCATGACCCGCATGTTGTCGGGCATCTTCCTGAATTCGCTGGAGCACGGGGGCGTGCACGACACCCGCGCGGCCCTGACCGTGCTGAGCGAAATGGACGGCGTCGACGCCTCCCGGCTGGGGGCGGTGGGGTTCTGCATGGGCGGCAGCCTGGCGGTGGCAATGGCCTGTACCGATGAGCGCGTGCAGGCCATCGCCCCGTATTACGGCTTCAATCCGCGCCCGCTGGAGGCCGTGCGGCGCAGCTGTCCGGTGGTGGGCAGCTACCCCGGCAAAGATCCCACCACCGGGCAGGGCGAGCAGCTCCGCGCCGCCCTCACGGCGGCGGGCATTCCCAACGACATCAAGCTCTACGAGGGCGCCAGACACTCGTTCGCCAATGACGGCCCCAACTTCGACGCCGTTGCCAGCGTGGACGCCTGGAACCGGGTGATGGCATTTTTCGACGAGCATGTGGTTGGAGCGGGTCAGAACAGGTTGGCAGGCAGGGGCTAGGCCCCCGCAACACACCCTCTCAGCGGGGGGCCGGGGCCAGATCGCGCAGCGCCCAGCGCAGCCCCCAGGCGGTCAGGAATCCAGTCGCGGCCAGCAACAGCCACGGCAGGGCAGGCCAGCCCAGGCTCGCCCCCGCGTCCACCAGCCAGCCGCCCAGCACGCTGCCCAGCGCCCCACCTATGCCCAGACTGATCGCGCTGAAGCCAAAATAGCTGCCGACCTGCCCAGCTGGCGCGAAACGGGCGGTCAGCGTCTGTTGCGTGGGATAGACCAGCATGGTGCCCAGGCTGTACAGGCCCACGCACAGCAGCAGCGCGCCGAAGCCATCGGCCAGCGCCATCAGGCCCAGTGCCAGGCCCACCGTGCACACCGCCAGCGTCAGCACGGTGCGGACGCGCAGGTAGCGCTCGGCGAGGCGCAGCAGCGGATATTGCAGCGCCACTGCCAGACCCGCCGACACCGCGTACAGCGGTCCTGTGGCCTGCGGCCCGGCCAGCGCGATGGCCTTGAGGGTAATGGCCACGTTGATCTGCGTGCTCAGCAGAAAGTACCCGATCAACACCAGCGTGAACCGGCGAAAGGGAGCGTTGGCGGCGGCGGCCCGCAACCCGGCCATGCCGCTGCCCGGCGGTCGGCTGGGCGGGCGCACATGCGGGAGGGTCAGGCCCATCACGGCGGCAGCCACCAGATACACCGACGCCGAGGCCAGCGCCGCCACCTGAAAGCCCAGTCCCAGCAGCGCCGCGCCGATCAGGGGACCGGTGACCATGCCCAGGTTGCCCGAGATGCTGGTCAAGCTGAACAGCCGCGTGCGGTGTGCGGGATGGGTGACTGCCGTGATCGCCGCGTTTTTGGGCGCGTCGAACAGGCCTCCCCCGATGCCCGCCAGCAGGGCCGAGGCCAGCAGGATGGGCAGGGTGCCGCTGAAGGCCATCCACGCGAAGCCCAGCGAGCGCAGCACGCATCCGGCCAGGATCAGGGGCTTTGGCCCCACCCGGTCGGCCCACGCCCCGCCCAGCACCGTCAGGCCCTGCTGCGTCAGCTGGCGCAGCCCCAGCACCAGCCCCACGCTGGCCGCCGCCCAGCCCAGTCCCCCAGAGGCCACCGAACCCGCAAAATGCACCGTCACCAGCGGAATCACGGCGAAGAACCCGCCCCACATCAGGAAGTTGGACGCGATCAGTCCCAGTTGCGCCCCCGACAGGCGCAGGGGGGGCGGCGGGGCTGGCGGAGCGGGAGCGGTGACCGTCACTCCTGTACCGTCCGGGTCTGCCGCGCGTTCAGATCGATCCCTCGAAGCGGTCCCGGTAGATCACGTAGGCCAGCCCCAGCGTCGCCAGGGTGCTGACCAGACTGCTCAAGCCGTAGCTGATCAGCGGCAGCGTGATTCCGGTCAGCGGCAGTACCCCCAGCGCCGCGCCGATGTTTTCCAGCGCCTGAAAGCCCACCTGGCCCAGCACGCCCGCAAACAGGATCTGGTCCTGCAGGCGCGGCGAGCCCGCCGCCATCCCCGCCAATCCCCAGAACAGCAGACCGTACAGGGCCAGCACCGCCAAGCCGCCCACAAGCCCCTGCTCCTCAGCCCAGGTGCTGAAGGCGAAATCGGTGTGTGCTTCGGGCAGGAAGCCGTTGTGCGACTGGCTGCCCCCCTTGTAGCCCTTGCCCTGCACGCCGCCCGATCCCACCGCGATGGTGCTCTGAATCACCTGATACCCCGCTCCGCGCGGGTCCTGGTACGGATCGAGGAAGATGGTCAGGCGCTTTTGCTGATACGGCTCCAGGTGCGGGTACAGCACTGTCGGCACGGCAGCGCCCACCAGCAGCACGGCCAGCAGCGCGTGCCACCACGGAATGCGGGCGGCCAGCAGCATCACGCCGAAGATGACGCTCAGCACCAGCGCCCCGCCAATGTCCGACACGGCCACCAGCCCCACAGCAGGCAGGAACACCGCGAAGGCCCACAGGTAGGTTTTCAGGCCCCTGTAGCCGGCGCGTAAGACCACGGCCAGCATGAGGATCAAGGCGAATTTCAGGATTTCCAGCGGCTGGAATTGCAGAGGACCGAATTCGATCCAGTTGCGCTGGCCGTTGATCTCGCGGCCAATGAGGAAGGTGCTGGCCTGCAGCACCAGGGCGGTCCCGAACACCCACGGCGCGAAAGCGTAGATGCGGTCCCGGCCCGCCCACCACAGCAGCGCCAGTGGAACGGCGGCCAGGGCCACCCCGACGAGTTGCTTGGTGAAAATGCCCGGCGCAGCGCGCGGTGACAGCGCCGCGGTACTGACCGTCATCAGCCCCACCAGCAACAGCGCCGCAATCACCAGCGGAAAACGCAGGTCATACTTGAAAGCTTCCCTCACGACCACAGGCTACGGCACTGGCGCAGCACAGACATAGTGGGTCCATGAGGGTTGAGGACGGCGGGAAAACCTGTGTCCCGGGCCTGGAGTTCGGTTGGCCTGGGCCTGCTGCTGGGCGCAGCCATGGGAAGGCCCAGAGCAAATCAGCGCCGCCAGACCTCATCAGTCCGGTGGCGCTGGCCAAAAGGCACCCAGGGCCTTCAGGGCTTGGTGCGGCCCTGCGCGTTCTCGTCGATGGGGATGTTGGCCAGCAGCACCACCATGTCGCCGCGCTGCTCGATCTCGATGCTGCTATGGCCAGTGGGGAAATAGCGCTGCACGACTTCCAGCAGATCATTCCTGAGCGCCTCGACCTTGCCGGGGGGAATCTGGGCGCGGTCATAGGCCAGCACCAGTTCCAGGCGGTCTTTCAGGGTCTCCTTGGTCCGTCCACGCTTGAGCCAGGAAAACATGTCAGGCCCCCCCGAACAGACGGCGCAGGGCAGCCAGGAATCCACCCTCCACATCGGGTTTGGGGTACGGCACGTCTTCACCCTTCAGGCGGCGGGCCGTCGCCATGAAAGCCTCGCCCGCGCGGGTCTTGCCCAGCACGGCGGGCTCGCCCACGTTGGTGGACACGATTATGCCCTCGTCTTCAGGCACCACGCCAATGGGCTTGACCCCCAGGATGTCCAGAATATCGGCCTCGGACAGCATGTTGCCGCTGGCGACCATCTTGGGGCGCAGGCGGTTGATGACCAGCCGAATTTCATTGACCTGCTGCGCCTCAAGCAGACCGATGATGCGGTCCGCGTCGCGCACGCTGGAGACCTCGGGGTTGACCACCACCAACGCGCCCGTCGCCGGGGCCGCCGCCGTCTTGAAGCCCGACTCGATCCCGGCGGGCGAATCGATCAGCACGCGGTCAAAGCCCTCGGTCTCGATCAGGCCGCGCACGACGTCCTTGAAGACTTCGGGGTCCAGCGCGTCCTTGTCGCGGGTCTGGCTGGCCGGCAGCAGGTGCAGGTTCTCGATGCGCTTGTCGCGGATCAGGGCCTGACTCATGCGGCACTTGCCCTCCAGCACATCAATCAGGTCAAAAACCACCCGCGATTCCAGACCCATGACCACGTCCAGGTTCCGCAGGCCCACGTCCACATCAATGACCACAACCTTCTCGCCGAGCTTGGCAAGCGCCGCTCCAATATTCGCGGTGGTCGTGGTTTTTCCCACGCCACCCTTGCCCGACGTGACCACAATTACCTTAGCATCCATTGCCCGGCAGTGTAGCGCCTGTGACGCTTGGGCGTGGGCGGAGGGAGACATATGCGCTGTGACTGCCGTGAGATTGAAGCTTTCCTGGCCCCAGCGTGCCGACGTCATGACAGCCCCCATTCATACTCCGGACCCCGGTACCATACCGGGCAGATGTCCTCCCTTCTTCCCCCCCAGGTGCTCGTGGTCGGCGGCGCAAACATGGACCTCAAGGTACAGACACTGGCCCCTGCCGTTCCTGGCACCAGCAATCCGGGCCGCGCCGCGCAGACCCCCGGCGGCGTGGCCCGCAACGTCGCCGAGACGCTGGCCCATCTGGGCGTGCGCGTGGCCCTGCTCTCGGCCGTGGGTGCCGACGTGCTGGGCGATACGTTGCTGCGGCTGACAGCAGCGGCGGGCGTGGACGTGTCGCCCACCCTGCGCGTCCCGGAACACGCCACCGGAACGTACACGGCGGTGCTGGACAACGGTGGGGAGTTGTTGATCGCGGTGGCCGCCATGGAGGTCATGGGTGCCCTGACTCCAGCAGCGGTGACCCGGCAGGAGGCGCTGTTCCGGGACGCGAATTTTATCGTCGCCGACGGCAATCTGTCGCCCGAGACGCTCGCCGTCCTGCTGAGACTGGGCAGGGAGGGGGGTAGCAGGGTCATCTTTGAGCCGGTCAGCGTGCCCAAAGCGGCGCGGCTGCTCCCCGCGCTGAACAGTGGGCACGCGCCCTGGGCCATCACACCCAATCTGGCCGAACTCGCGACGCTGGTGGGAACAGAGGTGCCCGATGATGCGGCCACCATCCGTGAGGCGGCGCTCAAGTTGCACGGGCACGGCGCCGAAGTCGTGTGGGTCCGGCGCGGCCTGCGCGGCAGTCTGCTGTCGGTGGCAGACGAGGTCCACGAATTTCCCGCCCTGAGCGCAGACGTGGTGGATGTCACCGGGGCGGGGGACGCCATGCTGGCCGCCTTTCTGGCCGCGCTGCTGGCCGAGGAATCACTGCCGGAGGCGGGGCGAGAGGCCCACGCGGCGGCGGCCCTGACGGTGGAAAGCGCGCAGACGGTGGTGCCGGGCCTGTCGAGAGCGGCGGTACGGCAGCGGCTGGTCCAGTCCACTGAATAGGCGCCAGGCTGACGTACCCTGTGACCCATGACGCTCCACCCCATCTCTCCTGAAATCGCCGCCCTGATGGACCTGACCCCGGAAGTCGCCGCCGCGCTTGAGGCAGGCAGACCCGTGGTGGCGCTGGAAAGCACCATCATCAGCCACGGTATGCCCTACCCGCAAAACGTCGGGATGGCACGTGACGTGGAGGCCATCGTGCGCGACAACGGCGCCACGCCCGCCACCATCGCCGTGCTGGGTGGACGGCTGAAGGTAGGCCTCAGCCCCGACGAACTGGAAACACTCGCCACCGACAAGTCCGTGCAGAAGATCAGCACCCGTGACCTGCCAGTGACGGTGGCGCTGGGGCAGAACGGCGCCACCACCGTGGCCTCCACCATGCGGATCGCGTCACTTGCAGGCATCCGCGTGTTCGCCACGGGAGGCACGGGCGGCGTCCACCGCGACGCCGGCCACACGATGGACATCAGCGCGGATCTGCTGGAACTGGCCCGCACCGAGGTCTGCGTGGTCAGCGCCGGGGTCAAGAGCATCCTGGATATCGGCCTGACGCTCGAAGTCCTCGAAACCCAGGGCGTACCCGCCATCACGCTGGGGAGCCAGGTGTTTCCTGCCTTCTATTCCCGTCACAGCGGCTTTGCCTCGCCCCTGAGCGTGGGCAGCGAGGCCGAGGCTGCCCGCGTCCTGCACGCCAAGTGGACGCTGGGCCTGGGCGGGGGCGTCCTGCTCGCCAACCCTGTTCCCGAGGAGGCGGAGATTCCCGCCCGGGAGATGGAGGGGCAGATCGAACAGGCGCTCTCGGATATGAACGCGCTGGGGCTGACGGGCAAGGACACCACGCCGTACCTGCTGGGGCGCATCGTGGAGATCACGGGCGGGCGCAGCCTGGAGACCAACATTGCCCTGGTGCGTCACAACGCGGCGGTGGCCGCCAGGGTAGCGGTGGAGTACGCGCGCCTAGGGGCATAAACCTTCCCTCCAGCCCAACTCAACCGCCCGAATCCGCACACAAAAAGCCCCCTCCACACGGGAGAGGGCTGAATGGGGAGGGACTCTACACCCCTGCGGCCTGAGCCTCCTGGCTTGCGGAGGCCAGCCGCAACCCATCGGCGCGGTCCGTCTGCTCCCAGGGAAACTCAGGGCGTCCGAAGTGGCCGTAGGCGGCGGTCTGCGCGTAGATCGGACGCTGAAGGCTCAGTTGCGCGATGATCGACTGAGGGCGGGCGTCGAAGTGGGCCCCCACCAGTTCGGCCAGCCGCTCGTCGCTCAGGGTGCCCGTACCGTAGGTGTCCACCCGCAGGCTGACCGGGTTGGCACGGCCAATGGCGTAGGCCACCTCCACCAGGGCGCGGCGGGCCAGCCCGGCGGCGACCAGATTCTTGGCGATGTAACGGGCGTAGTAGGCCGCCGAGCGGTCCACCTTGGTGGGATCCTTGCCGCTGAACGCCCCGCCGCCGTGTGGCACCGCCCCGCCGTAGGTGTCCACGATGATCTTGCGTCCGGTCAGACCGGTGTCGCCGTGCGGGCCGCCGATCACGAAACGCCCGCTGGGATTGATGAAGTACTTGGTGTCGGCGGTCAGCAGTTCAGCCGGAATCACCGCGCGGATGACGTGTTCCAGCATGTCCGCCCGGATCTGCTCCTGGGTCGCTTCCTCGTCATGCTGGGTGCTGATCACCACGGTATCCACGCTGACCGCGCCGCCCTCGTGAGGCTCGCCGTCACGCACCACCGTCACCTGGGCTTTGGCGTCGGGGCGCAGGTAGCTCAGCGTGCCGTCCTTGCGCAGTTCCGCGAGCCGGCGCGTCAGCGCGTGCGCCAGCGAGATCGGCAGCGGCATCAGTTCGGGCGTTTCGTCGGTAGCGTAGCCGAACATCAGCCCCTGATCGCCCGCGCCGATGCGGCTGTGGGCGTTGGACGGATCGGCCTGCTGCTCCGGGGTCATCTCGCGCCATTCCTCGGAGGTGTCCACGCCCGCCCCGATTTCCGGAGATTGCTCGTGGATCGCCACCAGCACGGCGCTGTACTCGGCGTCAAAGCCGTAGATGGCGCGGGTATAGCCCACCGTCTTGACGGCCTCGCGCACGGTTTTCTGAATATCCACGTGGGCGGTCTCGGCGCGGACCTCGCCCGCCACCACGGCCATGCCGGTGGTCAGCAGGGTTTCCACCGCCACACGGCTGCCCGGTTCCTGGCGCAGAAATTCGTCCAGAATGCTGTCCGAGATGAAGTCTGCGAGCTTGTCCGGGTGGCCTTCCGAAACCGATTCCGAGGTGTAGAACTTTTGCATGTCTCAGCTCCTGTACGTGCCGGGGAGGCGTCTCACAGAACGGCCTGGAGAGGGATGGCGCTGTGTGCCCGGCTTGACGGCCCCGCCCCATGCCCGGAGCGCGGCAAGCGCAGGGTAACGCACAGGGAGGGGGGCAAAAAAGGAAGGGCGGGCCCCATTCACCTGACATCCCCCTGACCTGAGCCCTCAGAATAGAGGGCAATGAGCCACGTCGTTGTCATCGAGGACGAGGGAACGGTGCGGGAGGTCCTGCGCTTTCACCTGGAGCGCGCCGGTCTGCGGGTCACGGCCCTCGAGTCCACGGCAGGCGGGCTGGAAGCCCTGAGCGACGCCGACGCGCTGGTGCTGGACTGGATGCTCCCTGGCGAGAGCGGGCTGGGCTTCCTGCGACGCCTGCGCGGCGACACTGAACTGCGCCGCCTGCCCGTGCTGATGCTGACTGCCCGCGCCGCCGAGGCCGAACGTGTGGAGGGCCTAGAAACCGGGGCGGACGACTACCTGACCAAACCCTTTTCCGCCGCCGAGCTGGTGGCCCGCGTGCGCGCCCTGTTGCGGCGGACCCAGCCGGACACGCCCCAGACCCTTGCCAACGGCCCGTTGACCATCGATCTTGGCGGCGCTGAAGCACGGGTGGGCGGGCAGCGCCTCAACCTGACTCGCCGTGAATTTGACCTGCTGGCCTTCCTGACCCGGCACATTGGGCGGGTCTACTCGCGGACCGAACTGCTGGACCGGGTGTGGGGCGCGGACTTCCTGGGCGGCGAGCGCACGGTGGACCAGCACGTCACGCAACTGCGCTCGCATCTGGGTGAGACGGTGGGGCAGCCCGCCTTTCTGGAGACCGTGCGGGGCAGGGGCTACCGTATGCGCCCGTGGGTCGAGACGAAATGACGGCGCAGGGAACGGAGCAGGAGCAGGCGGGCACAGCCCCTGACTTCTGGATCGACGCGCTGCCCCAGGCCGTGCTGCTTTGCGAGGGCGGCAACGTGGTTCGTCTCAACGCGGCGGCCTCACGGCTGTGGGGGGTGACCCAGGCGCGGGCGGCAGGGCGTCCGGTGCTGGAGGTGGTGCGGCGCCACACCCTGGAAGCCCTGATTGAGCGCGGCGGCGAGCTGGAACTGGAGGTTGGCGGGCGGACCCTGCGCTGTGCGGCCACCCGTGACGGCGAATCCTCCGCCTTGATCGTGGAGGACACCACCGAACACCGCCGCCGCGAGTCGGAGCTGCGCGAGGCCACCGCCGTCCTCTCGCACGAGTTCCGCACCCCGGTCACCGCCCTCAGGGGCGTGCTGGAAGCGCTGGAATACGACATGCCGCGCGAGTTATCGCAGAACTTCGTGCGCCAGGGTCTGCAGGAGACCGAACGCCTGGCCCGGCTGGTGGAGGATCTGGCGGTGGGCTTCCGCCCCACCCGCGCCCGGACGCTGCTACTAGCCGAAGCGTTCGCCCGCGCCGAACGCCTGCTGGACAGCGAACTCTCGGCCAAGGGTTCCCGCCTGAGCTTCGGCGCGGACCATCTGGTGAGGGCCGATCCCGACAAACTGCTGCAGGTGCTGCTCAACCTGATCGAGAACGCCCTGAAATACGGCCCGCCGGGCCAGGACATCGAGATTCAGACCACCACCCGTGAGACCTGGATCGAGGTCCGTGTGCTGGACCACGGCCCGCCCATTCCCGACACCGACAGCCTGTTTCAGGCGCACACCCGCGGTGCGGGAGCCACCGGCCAGGGCAGCGGCATGGGGCTGTACATCGTTCGCAGCGTCGTCCAGGGCTGGGGCGGTCAGGCCTGGGCGACGCGAACAGGTGGACGCAATGCCTTCTGCTTCACCCTGCCGGGGGTGGGCGGGCTGGGATGAACCCATGTGTCACGGACCCGCCAGAACGAGGGCTGTTGCCGAACATGCCCGGCCCGGATTTCCGCCGCCCACCCCGAGGAGCCCCCATGCGTGAAGTGCTTGAAAATGATCTGCGAAGCGTCCTAAACGGCGCCTTGAATATGCTCGGCACCGTCGAGCAGATGCTGCCGGTGGCCGCCGATGTGCTGCTAAACGAACAGACCGAGCGCCTCCAGGAAGTTCATGCCCTGGACCGCGAGGTAGACGCGCAGGAAGCGCGCATTGAGGCCGAGTGCCTGCGGATCATCGCGCTGCACCAGCCGGTCGCCCGTGACCTGCGGCTGGTGGCGCTGATTCTCAAGAGCCTGTCGGACATCGAACGCATGGGCGATTACGTGGTCCATGTGGCCGAGGACGGCGCGGAGCTGGCCCAGGCCCCAGCACTCAAGAAATACGTCAATCTGGCGCGCATGCTGGCCCGGCTGGGCGAGATGAGCCAGAACCTGCGGACGGCCATTGCCGACCGCGACGTGACCCGCGCCGAGGGCACCATCACCATGGACGACGAGGTCGACGACCTGTACGAGCAGATTCAGCGCGAGCTGGTGACCTACATGCTTGAAGACCCGCGCAACATCAGCAAGGCGCTGATGCTGATGCGGGTGGGGCGCAGTCTGGAACGCGTCGGCGACCACATGGAAAACGTCGCCGAGCGCGTACGCTACTGGGTGACGGGCGTGCGCGAGGCCTGAGGGTCAGGCCGCACCTCAGCTGCGGGTCACGCGGCAACTGCCGCCATACACCGTGCTGAGCTTGGCGAACAGGCCATTGATCTCTTCGCGCGAACCTGACAGCGCAATGCCCTCGTAACTGGTCTGCCCTTCGTCGTAAGACTGGCGGACGTAACACAGCACCAGGCGCTTGGAGTCTGAAACGTCCCAGATCTCGAAGTTCGTCCCCCGGTCCACCTCAAACAGGTTGATGAAGCCAATGTCGCCGTCGTAGAACCAGCCCTGGCCGCCGCGAAACTCCGGCTCGGCGTCCGTCAAGGTAATTTTACTTCTGAGGGCGTTGTTGTTCTGATCCTGACCGCTGATGGTCCAGACCTGACCAGACTTGAAGGCGTACCGCGGGACCGGGACGCTGGAGGTTCCACCGCTCGCGCTTCCGGCACCCGACTTGCTCGCGGCGGGCGCACAGGACGCCAGAGAGATGGCAGCTGTCAAGACGGTGAGGGAAATCAGAAAGGGTGTTTCAGAGATAGGCTTCACAAGAGCGGAGTGTAGGAGATTGCCGCGCCTAAGAGACGAAGATTTGCCTGCCCCCGGTGGGGACGTTCCGTCCAAGCGGCCCTACTTCCCGAAACGCCGGTCCCGACCCTGGAAGTCGCGCAGCGCCCGCAGGAAGTCCACCCGCCGGAAGCCCGGCCAGTACACGTCGCAGAAGTAGAACTCGGAGTACACGCTCTGCCACAGCATGAAGCCCGACAACCGGATCTCGCCGCTGGTGCGGATGATGAAGTCGGGGTCCGGGGTGTCGGCGGTGTACAGATGCGCGCTGATGTGGTCCGGGGCCAGTTCGGCGGCAGCCTGCTCCAGCCGGACCCCGGCAGCGGCCTGGGCTGCCAGGTGCAGCTTCACAGCGTCCACGATCTCCTCACGCCCGCCGTAGCCCACGGCGATATTCAAACGCATACCGTCGTAGTGGGCGGTCTTGGACTCCAGTTCGCGCAGGGCGTCCAGCACGTGCCCTGGGAAATTGCTGTGCTGCCCGATGGCCCGCACCCGCACCCGGTTGGCGTGGATGCGCGGGTCTGTGGACAGGTTCAGCGCCTCTCGCTCCAGCAGACTCAGGATGTGCGCGATTTCCTCCGGATCACGGCTGCTGTTGTCGGTGGACAGCACCCAGATGGTCACGGCGGGAATGCCCAGTTCCAGACACCACTGCAAGACCTCGTGGGCCTTGTCGGCCCCGAAGGAATGCCCCATCTCGCGTCCCATACCACCGGCCCGCGCGTACCGGCGGTTGCCGTCCAGAATCAGGCCCAGATGACGCGGCAGCTTGCCCCCTGTCGCCACGGCGCGGGCCAGGCGCTGCTCGTAGCCCCACAGCAGCGCCCCACGCGCCGCACTACGCGTTTTCTGAATCGTGCGGACGGCGGCGGCGGTGGACTTGGACTTCATAAGCAGGGGTAGTGTAGCGCGCGAAAAAAGATCGGGGCATCCCTCAAACGGATGAACTTTGCATGAGCGGTTCGGCAAAGAGACCCTGCTGCCGCGTCCGCAGCAGCCCCAGCGCCTTGTGGTCCAGTTTTGAGAGGGCCGCAGTCGCCACGATCTGCCGGGGAAGATCGGACGTGCCCGCATAGACGTGCAGGGTGATCTGGCGATGGGTCATGCTGTGGCTGACCTGCCCCAGCAGCTCTCCGGAACGCGCACCCAGGCGGCAACACAACTTTTCCAGCGTTCCCTGGAGCGTCTCGTCCGGGCCAAGCTCAAGCATGGGCAAGCCCATCAGGCCACCGAGCAGTTTGCCCTCTCTCCGCTCCAGCACCGCTGCGTGCCCGTCGCCGATCAAGAGGGCCACCGCCTCCACCGCCCGCACCGCCGTTCTGACTTTGGGGGCCGGAAAAGCGGTGGGGGTGCCGCTCGCCAGCGCCGCGCACCAGGCGGCCAGTGGGCACTCGGGACAGCGCGGCGCTCTGGGCGTGCAGACGGTTGCGCCCAGATCCATGACCGCCTCGTTCCACGCACCGGGGCGAGCAGCGTCTAACAGAGCGTCGGCCCGCGCCCCGATCCACGCGTCTGTCGGCTGCGCCTGGCCGTACAGCCGCGCCAGCACCCGGCGGACGTTGCCGTCGTTGACGGCACGGGCCTCCCCGTGGGCCAGACTCGCCACGGCGGCGGCCGTGTAGGGCCCCACCCCTGGCAGCGCCAGCCAGCCGTCATAGTTGCCAGGAAAGCCGTCCGCAGCGATGAGCTTCGCCGCGCGGTGCAGGTTGCGGGCACGGGCGTAGTAGCCGCAGCCCTCCCAGGCTTTCAGAACCTCGTGGATGGGCGCTTCGGCCAGCGCCTGCACGGTGGGGAATGCCTCCAGGAAACGGTCATAGTAGTGCAGGCCGCGCGCCACCTGGGTCTGTTGCAACAGGATCTCGGCCACCCAAACGCGGTAGGGATCGCGCTGGCCCTCGGTGCCCAGCCGCCACGGCAGGTCACGGCCCGCAGAATCGAACCATGCCAGCAGCGCCGCACGCAGCTCGGGGAGAGGGGTTGAAATGGCAGTCACCGCGCCAGTGTAGAGGCGCGGTGACCGGTCAACCGTGGTGTCTTGCCGGAGTGAAGGTGCTTAGCCCCGGACGCTCTCACGCCGCACTGCGCCGGCAGCGGCAGGGGTGCGGATGCGGCGGCGCACGCCATCGGAGTACTCGGCCAGATCGGTCAGGATGTCCGCCACGTCAGTGCGTAGCAGGAACTGGCCGCCGGGCAGCGGGGTCAGGGCCAGGAAGGGAGCGCGGGTCAGGGTTTCCAAGATGCTGCCCAGTTCGGCGTAATTGACGCCGCTGCCCAGCTTCTCAGCCAGACGCGGCACGCTGATCACGCTGTGGGCGGGCTGCTGCGCCAGCGTGAGCAGCACGAAGCTGAAGATGCCGCGCTGGGCCAGATGGGCGCTGACCAGTTCGGCGATGCTGGCGGCGGATTCCAGGTCGACATGTCCGGCTTTCCAGTACCCGCGCAGGTCAATCGGGGACAGCGGGGCCAGCCGCGCGTGTTCGTTCAGGGCGGCCAGCGCCTCATGGGTCAGGCGGGACACATTCTCGGGATGCTGATCCTCACTGCACAGCAGGACGCGGTACCCCTGCTCCTCGTTCCAGGCGGGCGCGGTTCTCGCCGCCTCATCCATCGCCACCAGCACTGCGTAACCGTGTGCGCCCAGTTCGGCCTTCAAGCGCAGCACGCCGCCGCCCAGATTGTCCAGGCGGTAGCCAGTCAGACGGGCCAGTTCGGCCAGCTGGGCTTCGGCGCCGTGCAACTCTGTGCTGACCGACGGCGCAACAACGGTGGCAGGTATGGTGGTCGCCAGGGTCCCCGTCGCCGCGCCAGCCCGGCCTTCCGCACGGGAAGTCTCGCCGCCGACGCGGGTCAGCGGGGAGGACGCTGTAGGCGAAGTGGTAGGTAGGGGTGTACCCCTCCTGTCGGCCCTGGTCCTTTCGCTAGTCTGCTCGCCGACCTTCAGCTCAGGGGCGTTCTGTTCACTGACTTTCCGCACACTGACCCTGGCCTCAGCTGCCCTCTCAGCGTGGCTGGGCCGCAGCTCGGTCACCCTGATCTCCTGGCTGTCGCTATCCAGGGCACTGGTCTCGGCGGGCGGTGTCGGCTGGGCCTCGGCCTGCTGAGATGTCACCTCCTGCATGCGGACCTCACGCACATGGGCGGTGGACGACACCACCACGCGCCGCGTTTCCGGAGCCTTGCTCTGCTCGCGCCGGGGCAGGGGCGGCGGGGCATGAGGTTTGACGATGGCCTCCACCTGAAAGCGCGCCGGGGCCAGATTGGTCAGGATCAACACGTCGTTCACGCCCAGATGTTGCGCGTGATACAGCCCGCCCAGGCCCCAGACACGAGCACGCTCAGTATCCACCTGCACGGTGTGTTCCTCGCCCTTGTCATCGACAAAAACAGCTGGACCACTCTGGGGAAAGGTGGACTGGAGGTACTTGAGGATGCTCAGGCTGCCTTCTTGCAGGCAGGGACGGGTCACGATGTAACGCATTGATTTCATGCGGGAAACCTCCATTTGGAACACACGCACCTGACCTGACCGGCCAACGGCGCGTGATGCTGCGGTCTTAATTGCCTTCTAAACTAGCAGAACACGCCGTCGGCGGGGGCACAAGTGTCCCCCATACCCCCGGCGCCCGGGCCCAAGTGCCGGGCGCGGTTCACACAGCACTTTCATGAGGCAAAGCTCTGGCAGCGCTGAGACCACCGCGCCACCCGAGTGACCCTATCCTGACGGACATGAATTCACGCCCCTCTGATTCCCACCCGGCGTCTGACACGGCTCCCAGCCCGCAGGCGAGAACGCACGAGCTGATCACCCGTTACTACGCGGCCTTCAATAACAGCGATCCGGCGGGCATGCTGGAACTGCTGAGCGACGACGTGCAACACGACATCAATCAGGGTGGCAGCGAACTGGGCCGGGAAGCCTTCAGCGCCTTTCTGGCCCACATGGAGACCCATTACCGTGAGGAGGCCCGTGATCTGACCGTGCTGGTCAGCGCCGATGGCGTGCGCGCCGCCGCCGAATTCGTGATCCATGGCGAGTACCTGAAGACCGACACGGACCTCCCCTCCGCCAGGGGTCAGAAATATGCGCTGCCTGTGGGCGCGTTCTTCGAGGTCTATGGTGGCCAGATCGCCCGCGTGAGCAACTACTACAACCTTCAGGACTGGACCCGGCAGGTGGGCGGCTGAACGTCTCGGTCACGGCCCTGAGCGGCCCCGCAGCGCGGCCCTACGTCGCCGATCTGGCCCGGTTGAGAATCGGCGTCTTTCGCGCCTTCCCGTACCTGTACGACGGCACGATTGAGTACGAGGAAGAGTACCTGCGGACCTACCTGGACACCGGGGAGGCGGTGGTCGTCCTGGCCCGCGACGGCCAGGAGGTGGTCGGCGCAAGCACCGCCGTTCCACTGACCCACGAGACGCCGGAGGTCAGGGCGCCTTTCACAGCCTCCGAAGTTGGCATTTCGGAGGTGCTGTACCTGGGCGAGAGCATATTGCGGCCCGAATACCGGGGGCGCGGGTTGGGCCATGCCTTCTTCGACGAACGTGAGGCACATGCGCGGCGGCTGGGACTGCCTGTGACGGCCTTCTGCGCCGTGCAACGTCCAGAAGACCATCCGGCGCGGCCCGCCGACTACCGGCCACTCAACGCCTTCTGGGCCGCGCGGGGCTACGTCGAGCGGCCCGATTTACAAACGACGATGACCTGGCAGGATGTGGGCGAGACTGCCCAGACGCCCAAGCTGATGCGCTTCTGGCTCAGGCGCGAGCAGGGGTAGATCAGCGCGCGGCGGCCTGTTTCTCTGCCGCCAGGCGCTTCCTGTTCTCGTTCCAGCCGTGGGAACGCACCGCGTCCACGATGAACCACACGGCCATCACGACGGCCACGGCGGCCCACCCCCAGCTCCCCGAGCGCACGGCAAAGAACGCCCCCAGCGCGCACAACGCCCCCAGCAGCACGCTGAAGTACAGGACGATGTGGGGGGGCACGCGGCGGTTGCCAAACATGGGTTCACTGTAGGGGCTGCCCTCTTACGCTTCTCTGTCATCCACCTGTCGCGACAGCAGCACTCCCTGTAACTCGTCCACCGCGTACCCGCCGTCCTCGTAAAACGCCTGCGCTTCCGGGTTGTCGGACAGCACCCAGACCTCCCCTATACTCTCGGCGCGCATCTGCCGGTGCAGGGCGGCCAGCAGCGCGCGTCCCACGCCTCGCCGGCGCCAGCTCTCGCGCACCCCGATCTCCTCGAACATGACGTGCCGGGCCTCGCCGTGCCGCTGACGGTGAACGTAGGCCATCAGGAAGCCGATAGGCTGCCCGTCCGTCTCGGCGTGCCAGTGCCACACGGCAGGATCGGACAGATAGTCGTGAGCTGCCTCGGGGGACAGGGGCGGGCTGGGCTCCTCGCCTGTGAAGTCGGTTTCATCCTGGGCGATCTGTGCGAGAACATGTTCATCGCCAGGGCCGAGACGGCGGACATTGAAGGGGGGCATGCGTCTAGTGTGAATGAGGCGTCAAAAGGCACGCATCGGCCTTCTGGCGCATCCCTTCCCGTCTCGCCTGCCGTCTTCATGGCAGACTTGCCGGAATGCCGGATTTTGACGTGATCGTGATGGGGGCGGGCCACAATGCACTGGTAACGGCGGCCTACGCGGCCAAGGCAGGCCTGAAGGTCGGCGTGTTCGAGCGGCGGCATCTGGTCGGCGGAGCGGTCAGTACCGAGGAACTGGTGCCGGGCTACCGCTTCGACTACGGCGGCAGCGCCCACATCCTGATTCGCATGACCCCGGTGGTGCGTGAGCTGGAGCTGAGCCGCCACGGCCTGCACTACCTGGAAGTGGACCCGATGTTCCACGCTTACAACGGCGAGACTCCGTGGTTCATCCACCGTGATGCGGGCCGCACCGCCCGCGACCTGGAGGCTCTGTTTCCCGGTCAGGGCGAGGCCTACACCCGCTTTCTGGACGACTGGACGCCGTTTGCCCGCAGCGTGGCCGATCTGTTCAACTCCGCGCCGGGGCCACTGGACATGGGCAAGATGGTGGTCAGTTCGGGCAAGGGCCGCGACTGGATGGAACAGCTGCCGCGCATCCTCAAGCCCTACGGCGAGGTGGCGAGGGAATACTTCACCGACGAGCGCGTGCGGGCGCCGCTGGTGTGGATGGCCGCCCAGAGCGGACCGCCGCCCTCCGATCCGCTGAGCGCCCCCTTTCTGCTGTGGCATCCGCTGTACCACGAGGGTGGCGTGGCCCGGCCCAAGGGCGGCAGCGGCGGGCTGACCCAAGCCCTCAAGCGGGCGATTGAGGCCGATGGCGGCCAGGTCTTCGTCAACGCCCCGGTGAAGGACATTCTGGTGAAAGACGGCAAGGCGCAGGGCATCCGGCTGGAGAATGGCGAGACCTACACCGCCCGCGCCGTCGTGTCCGGGGCGCATGTGCTGACCACCGCCGGGGCGCTGCCGGACGAGTTCGTACCCCCATCTGCCCGGAATGTGCGGGTGGGTAACGGCTTTGGCATGGTGCTGCGCCTCGCGCTGTCCGAGCAGGTCCGGTACCGTCACCACACCGAGCCCGGCAGCCGCGTGGGCCTGGGCCTGCTGATCAAGAACGAGCAGCAACTGATGAAGGGGTACGGACAGTACCTGGCCGGAGAGCCGACGAGCGACCCGCCCCTGATCGCCATGAGCTTCAGCGCCGTGGACGACTCGCTGGCTCCCCCTGGCGGCGAGGCGCTGTGGCTGTGGGCGCAGTATTACCCGTACGAACTGTCGTCTGGCAGCTGGGAAATGCGGACCGCCGAGGCCAGAGAGAACATTCTGAACGCCTTTGAACACTACGCCCCCGGCACGCGCGACACGATCGTGGGCGAGCTGGTGCAGACGCCGCAGTGGCTGGAAACCAATCTGGGGCTGCACCGGGGCAACGTGATGCACCTGGAAATGAGCTTTGACCAGATGTTCTCCTTCCGCCCATGGATGCGGGCCAGCCAGTACAGGTGGCCGAATCTGAAAGGCCTGTACCTGACCGGCGCGAGCACCCACCCCGGCGGCGGCATCATGGGCGCGAGTGGCCGCAACGCGGCGCAGGTGCTGGTCAGGGACCTGACGCGCAGAGGTTGGAAATGAGGCGCATGGGCGCGGGCGTGGCCGTCTTGAAGGGTGGAGAGGTGCTGCTGATCCGGCGAGGGGACGACGGCCTGTGGGACGTGCCGGGCGGGGGCGCGGAAGCTGGCGAGGTCCCTGAGCACACCGCCCGCCGCGAACTGGCCGAGGAAACCGGCCTGGGTGCCGGCGTTCTTCGCCCGCTGGCCGTGTTCCAGCACCCCTACACCTATCCAGACGGAAATGTGGTGGAGTGGGAGACCCACCTTTTTATTGCCAGCTGTTGCGGGGAAGAAGTGCAGGCGGGCGACGATGCCCGGGAGGCGCGCTGGTGGCCGCTGGACGCTCTGCCCCAGGCGGTTTCTGGGACGACAGCGCGGTATTTTGAGGCGCTGGGGCAGGCTGTAGCCCCGTCCCGACACGCCAGGAGCTGACCATGACCCGCCTCTCCCCCACCCTTCTGCGCTCCGGCCTCGCCTTCGCCGCGCTGGGCGTGGCCTTTGCGGGAGCGCTGCTGGTGATGGCGGATCAAGGCGCGGGCTGGGCGCTGATCGCCCTCGGCCTGCCGCTCTCCGGGGTGCTGGCGCTGGCAGGTGATGTCCTGGGGGGCGATTTCTCCAGAACGCTTCAGGACCGGACCCGCAGGCTGATCTCCGAAACGCCCCCATGGATGTGGCTCATTGCCCTCTACGCTCTCCTGCATGTGCCTGTGCCGCTGTGGCCGCAGGGCTTCGGGGTGTTGGGCCTGGCAAGCACGGCTGCGCTGTTTGTGGGCGCGCTGCTCTATGCCGCCGAGCACGTGGGCTGGGGCCGCTCCTGGCTGATGGCCGGGCTGGCCTGTGGCCTGGGCCTGAGCGCCGAAGTGCTGGGCAGTCGCACCGGCTTTCCCTTCGGCGTGTACTCCTACGCCACCGCCCCCGAGCCCCTGATCCTGGGCGTGCCGCTGATGGTGCCGCTGGGCTGGTTCGCCCTGACCCTTTCCGGGCTGCTGCTGTCCGGCGGACGGGCCTGGCTGGCCGGACTGCTGCTGGCGTTGTGGGACGTGGGCTTAGAGCCTCTGATGACGGCCCAGCGCTACTGGCTGTGGAGTGATCCGAACCCGCTGTGGGCGGGCGCACCCCTTCAGAATTTCCTGGGTTGGTGGGCGGTGGGCAGCGGGATCTCGTGGGTCATCACGCGCGTCGGGCCGGGAATCCTAGGGGCACGGCAGGGAGGTCCCAGACTGAACTTCGCCGTCGCCTACCCTATCGAGGCTTTTTTCCTGCCAGGCGGGCTGGTGCTGGTGGGGCGGTACCGGGAGGCGGCCGTCACCCTGCTGGCGATGCTCCTGGGCCTGGGGCTGGCGCGGGCAGTGAGGGGACGACGTGCCTGACCGCGCCCCCTGGGCTACGCCGATGCTCAAGCTCAACATTCGCCGCAGCCTGCGAACCGGGCTGGGTGGCGTGTGGCTGCGCGGCTCGCTGCCCGTGGGCGGCGCGGTACTAGCTCCCAACCACCATTCCTGGTGGGACGGCTACGTGCTGCGCGAGGTCGCATGGTGGGCGGGCGCAGACTTCCGGGTGCTGATGACGGCGCGGCAACTGGGGCGCTTTCCCTTCCTGCGCCGCATGGGCGCGCTAGAGGTAGGGCAGATGCGGGAGGCCGTCCGGAGCGTGCAAGGCGGCGCATGGATGGTCATTTTCCCAGAGGGAGCCGTGCAACCCGCCGGAGCGCCGACAGCCCTCCATCCCGGCGCGGCCTGGATCGCGCGGACGGCGGGGGTGCCCCTGGTTCCCATCGCCCTGCGCGTGGTGGTCCGCGGCGGGCAGTGGCCGGAAGCGTACCTGCGAATCGGGAAGGTCACCACGCAACTGCCCGGAGCGCTGGCTCATGAATTGGCCGTGCTGGATGCCGAGCTGGCCTCCAGCGACCCGGAACAGCCCTTGGCCGGCTACCTGCGGGTGATGGCGGGGCGCACGAGTGGAACGGCAGAGGTGGACTGGCCGGCGCGCCTCCTGACGTTGATCACGGGAGACCGGTGAAGCCCGCCGCCCGCGCGTACCACACCTTCGCCTTCGCGTGGCTGGCGGGCAAGGCGGCGGTGCTGCTGATCAACGCCGTGCATTTTCCGCGCCTGCGCCCGCAAGCTCGGCCAGACGGCGGCCCGCGCGTGTCCATCCTGATTCCGGCCCGTGACGAGGCGGCCAATCTGCCACTGACCCTTCCCGGCGTGCTGGCCCAGGGCGCAGAAGAGGTGATCGTGCTGGACGACGGCAGCACCGACGGTACAGGCGAAATTGCAGGTGGTCTGGGCGCGCAGGTGGTCCGGGGCCAGCCTGTGCCCCCCGGCTGGTTCGGCAAGCCGTGGGCCTGTCAGCAACTCTCAGTGCTGGCCTCCGGCGACATCCTGATCTTCACCGACGCGGACGTGACCTGGCACGCGGGCGCGCTGGGAGCGGTCCTGCATGAGCTGGAGCGCAGCCAGGCCGACCTGCTGAGCGTGCAGCCGCTTCAGAGCAACCGCACCCCTGGCGAGCGGCTGCTGACGCCGCTGGTCGACGCCGCCGTGCTGTCGTACTTTCCGTACACAGTGATCACGCTGCCCCAGGCCGCTGCCAGCATTGCCAACGGACAGGTGATGGCCTTCCGCAGGCAGGCGCTGGAGCAGGCAGGGGGCTACGCCCTAGTGCGCCGGGAACTGCTGGAGGACACGCAACTCGCCCGCCGCCTGAAAGCCCGGGGAGGCCGGGTGGCCTCGGCGCTGGGGCGCGGAGCCATCGGCGTGCGGATGTACCGCTCTTATCCCGACTCGGTGCGCGGGTTTTCCAAGAACGTGCTGCCCATTCATCTGCATTCGCGCCCCCTGCTGCTGCTCAGTGCGGCGGCCCATCTGGCGGTGTACACGCTGCCGTGGCTGGTCAACGTGCCGGGGGCGCGGACGCTGCGTGTGGTCGGAGTGGTCGAACGCAGCGCCGTGGCCCTGATCGCGGGCCGCCGCAAACCCGCCGATCTGCTCGAGGGGCTGCTGGGGCCGATCACCCCGCTGCTGGCGCTGCCGGTATACGTCCGGGCCGCGCGGCGCCGGGTGGTCTGGAAGGGACGAACCTACCCGCAGGGCGAAGCGCCGAAGGATTAGCTCTTGATTGGCCCCGGCCATCAGAAGCGCCTCAGCTTACGGGCGGAGGCTGAGGGCATGAGACGCAAGGTTCTTATGATGCTGGCCCTGATGGGCAGCGCGGGCGCACAGACCGGCTGGCAGGAAACCTCTTACGCGAATGTCGGCGGCTGGGTACCAGTCAGCGCCTGGTGTGATACGCCGGGGCGGGTGCTGGCGGTCACGGCTCCAGGCGGCTCTGGCACCGCCGTGAAGCTGGCACAGTGGGTGGGCGGGCAGTTGACCATCCAGAACTGGCAACTGGGCCGTCCCGATCCCGGCGCGGGCCAGGTCTACACACCGCTGACCCCCGTCGGGCAAACGCCGGGTCCGAGCCCACGCTTCTTCATCCACAGCAGCAACATCGAGAACACCGCCGATCCCCGGTACCGCATGACGCACATCAACGAGTACGTCGTTCCGGCAGGCCGCTTCCGGTGCCGCTACGTGCCGCAGGCCACTGTGCTGGCCGCCACCGCGAAGCACACGGCCATAGTCTGGGAGACGGGCAGGACGGTCACCTATGCCAGCCGCAACCGCGACGGCACGCCGGGCATCCAGCTCACGGGCGGCACCCACACAGGGGCGGCGGGGCGTGAGCGCTACGTCTGGAACAACGCGGGTTACCGGTACGTCCTAGAAGTCGGCAACTCTGCCCAGCCGGGCGGCAGCCTGAGCGTGCTCAGGAGCGGGCGCGTGCTGAGCCGCGAGGAACTGCTGGCCTACTCCATCAGCGTGCCGGGGAAGGATGCCAGCGGAACAGCTCAGAAGTAGAAGCAAAGTGACGGCCCCTTCACCCCGTCCGTACTATCTTCAGGCGATGGACATTCGGGGGATCAACGGCAGTGCCGACAGGGAAGCGCGGGGTTGAGACACACCTCCAGACATAACCCCAGACACGTTGCGGTGATCGGTGCGGGCTTCGCGGGCCTGGCGGCGGCATTGCGGCTGGCCCAGGCTGGGGCGCAGGTGACCGTGCTGGACGCGCTGGAACGGCCCGGTGGCAAGGCCGCACTGGGCTACGAGGACTTTTCCAGTGGGCCCACCGTCGTCACCATGCCGCAGGTCTTCCGTGCGCTGCACGCGCGTCTGTCGCTGCCCGCACCCGGGTTGGAGGCCTCACGCCCCACCACCACCTACCACGCTCACGCTGCCAGACCCGGCGAGGGGCGTACCTTCGCCCCGGAGGCAGTGCACGTGGCGGGGGGATTGGAGCCGACGCTGGCACAGCTCTCCAGGGCCGAGGGCAGACGTTACGCACAGTTGCTGGCCGCCTCGCGCCAGATGTACCTGGACGCTGCGCCCACCTTCCTGTTTGCGCCTCCGCCGGGGCGTGCCCAGCTGGCCCGCTACGCCCTGACGCGGGGAGTGCGGGCCGCGCCGGGCACGACGCTGGCCCGCTACGTGCGTTCGGGGCCGTTCATGACCCCCTTCTGGCTGCGCTTCGCCACGTATCTGGGGGCAGATCCCTACCGTGCCCCCGCCGTGCTGCACAACATCGCGTGGGTGGAACTGGGCTACGGCGTGTGGCACCTGCAGGGCGGGCTGCTGAAGCTGGCCGAGCGGCTGTACGAGAAAGCGCTGGACCTGGGCGTGCGCTTCGAGTACGGCACGCGCGTGCGGCAGCTTATCGTTCACGGTGGGCGTGTGCTGGGCGCCCACACCGACGGCGGAGCCTTCGCGGCCGACGCCTGGGTGAGTGCGGCGGACCGCGCCCTGACGCTGGGCTGGCTGGGCCTGAATGAAGCGCCTGCGCCGCGCGGCGTGAGCGGCTTCGCCCTGCAACTGCGCCTCAAGGAGGACCGGGGCCGCGCCCACCACATCTTCTGGCCCGCCCAGTACGCCCGCGAGTGGCAGGACATCCGCGCCGGACGGCTGCCGCGCGATCCGACGCTGTACCTGCATCTGGACGGCCCGCGCGCTTTCCTGCTGGTCAACGCGCCCCCAAAGCCGGAACTGGAAGACGATCCGCGTGCCTACGGGCAGTTGCTGCTGGGGCTCTTGCAGGACCGTTTTCCACTGGAGATCGAGGAATGGCTGCCACTCAGCCCCGCCGACTACGCCCGCGTCTCGCAGGGCGGCGCACTGTACGGACGCGCCCCGCACGGCCTGACCGGCAGCCTACGCCCCGGCTGGACGCTGCCGCATGCCCGTAATCTGGTGCAGGTGGGCGGCACGGTGCATCCCGGCGGCGGCGTGCCCCTGAGCATGCTGAGCGGCTGGAACGGCGCCGGAGGGCTGCTGGGCCTGCCCTACGACGCGCTGGGCGGCCTGGACGTACCAGGGGTGGGAGAAACGTGGAAATAGCGCGTTTGGATGACGCCTGAGCCGCTGCCCATTCTTAGGCTGGGTCATGCGTCCGCTGATTATCGGTGCGTTGGCCCTGGCCTGTCAGGCTCAGGCGCAGGTTCAGCGCTTTCAGACCGAGCGTGGTGTCCTGACCACCTTCCAGACTGCCGTCGCCCTGACAGATCAGAGAGGGCGGCTGCTGTGGCGGCGCTCACTTCCGGTGGCTGAAATTAACGACGTCCTGTTGGTAACAGACCGGGCGCTGCTGAACATCACCGTTCTTGACCACTTTTCTCTGGCTGGGGGAATCATGTCCCTGAACCTGAAAACGGGCCAGACGTTGTGGGCCGCCCTCTCCATGAACACTGAGGCTCCCAATGTGGACACCAGGGCGAAGGACGTGCGGCGCGGCTGGGGTGTGGTCGGAGATACGGTGTGGTGGTCCCATACGGCGACAGGCGGGGCCTATCTGGCGCAGGGAACGACGGCGCTGGATATAGCTACCGGCCAGATAAGGGACGAGGTGAGCGGTGTGCCGCTGGCCCGACGAGGCCCCAGCTTCCTCCTACTGGCCGATTCTCCCGGCGATGGGGACCTGAATGGAACGGCGCTTGACGTGCTG
Source organism: Deinococcus humi (assembly GCF_014201875.1). Taxonomy (NCBI): domain Bacteria; kingdom Thermotogati; phylum Deinococcota; class Deinococci; order Deinococcales; family Deinococcaceae; genus Deinococcus; species Deinococcus humi. Next base: position 65,965 of record NZ_JACHFL010000009.1, read on the forward strand.
CTCTGGGACAGCGCCAGCATGAAGATCCAGCCCAAGACCTTCACCGTGCCGCCCAGACCGGGCTGCGGCTCCCTGATCGATGATTTCCCCGGCTATGCCAACCAGGCTGATGGGTAGTTTCTGATCCTGAGCCGCCGCGACAATTGTGGCACCTTCAGGACACGGTACGACTGGCACCTGCCGGAGAATCAGACTCCGGTTATCCTGCCTGGGAATTGATTGCTTCTGATCTCTCTACTCTGCCCCAGCCCCCCACCCGCCCCGGCAACGGCCACCTGCAGGACTGGGCACTGTCGCCGCTGCCCCTGATCGAGGACGGCGCGCGGCGGGCGCGGGCGGCGGAGATGGACCTGTTCCGGTTGAGACTGGGAATCCCTGCCGTTGTCGGCTTCAGTCCGGCGTGGAACCGTCGGCTGCTAGGCGACCTGGACACTTTTCGCAGTGCGGGCGGTTTCTCGGCGGTGGTGCCGTACCTGGCAGGCGGGGTGATCCTCACGGACGCGCCGCTACACCGACGGCGGCGCCAGACCATCAATCCGAGCTTTGGCAAAAAGCACCTGGAAACGCTGCGTGCGCGCACCCAGGCCGCCCTGCCCCCTATTCCAGACGGCGAATTCGACGCCCTGGCCTGGGCCGACAGCGCGGTGCTGCGGTTGTTGAACGCGGCTTATTTTGGCGGCGAGTTCGATTCACAACTGCTGCATTCTTTTCTGGCCCCGCTGCGGCGGCCCTTTCCGGTTCCGGCCCTGCCGCGCCCGCTGCTGTTCGTGCGGGTGGACGCCGAACTGCGCCGCCTGGCCACCCGCAGGCTGACCCAGGGCGGTGACGATCTGCTGGCGGTCCTCGCACCCGTGCCCGGTGGGCTGGAGGAGGCGCGGGTCAGTCTGGCCGCCGCGCACGACACCACCACACACGCGCTGGCCTACGCGGTCTGGCATCTGGCAAACCACCCGCAGTGGCACACGCCCGAACACCATTCGGCCGTCCTCAAGGAAACCCTGCGCCTGCACCCGCCAGGCTGGATGGGCAGCCGCCGACTGAGCCGCGAGCTGGACTGGAACGGCATACGGTTGCCGCGCGGCACGCTGGCGCTGTACGCCCCGTACCTGTCCGCCCGTGACCCGCAGCTGTGGGACGATCCACAGGAATTCAGACCCCAACGCTGGGAGCGCAAGCCGCCCGCATGGGCCTATCTGCCCTTCGGCGGGGGCGAACGTCTGTGCCTGGGCATGCACCTGGCGCAGATGCTGATTCTGGACGTGCTCTCGGCCCTGCCCCCATTGCGGGCGTTCAGCGGCGACGACACCCCAGTGCCGGGCATCACGCTGGGGCCAAGGGGGCCGCTGGTGGTGGCCCGGCAGTCGTAGTCTGTCGTTAAGTCTTAGTCTGTCGATCGGCTCCTGGTCAGTAGTCACGGATGAAAGAAGCCCGGCCGTGGCTCCGTCCTGCTGGGCGCCACGCTGCAACCTCAACGCTTAGAAGCCCGAAACCGAACCGTGCCGCACCGAGGTCCAGAGCGAGTTCCCCTGTGCCCCGTCCGTCAGCGGAATTGTCATCAGACATCATGCCGGGCTGAGCGCCCCGGTCCTGCCAAGGGATCGGTAGTCGCCGCTGTCCACCCGTCCAGTCCACCACAGGTGCAGCCGTCCAGCAGACCACTGACCTGCCGCACCCGCCCGCAGTCCAGGCAGGCCACAAACCCGTGCTGAGGCAGGTCCGGGTTCAGCACGGTGGGCGGCTCCAGGTCCCACGGCGGCACCACGGGAAGACCGGGCGGGGGGGCCGTGTCGTGTCTGAAGACGGTCAGGCCACCGTCCTGCTCGAAGTAGGCACGGCGGACCTCGCCCAGTTGCATCACCGTGTGAGACCGCAGTTTCTCAAACAGATCCTCCCGGCTCAGGTTGGCCTGCTCCAGCGCGGCCACGCTGAATACGCCGTCGCGAACCAGCTCCACCGGCTGGCCCTCCATGAAGGTCTCCACCCGCTCGGAGCGGACCACCAGCCCGGCCAGCGCCCGTTGAAAGCCCACCACCAGCGCCAGTGCCAGCATGGCGTGCAGCAGCGGGACTTCGGGATAGAACAGCGGATCGCCCGCCGCCGAGCCCAGCGCGATGACAATCACCAGCTCCAGCGCACTGAGCTGGGCCAGCCCACGTTTGCCGGTCAGGCGCAGCAGCAGCAGCAACCAGACGAAGATCACGGCGGTGCGGAAGACGATTTCCAGCAGGAACAGCGGCGGCGCGTCACCCAGCCAGATGCGGTGCCAGTCGAAGGGAACCACTGGCGGGCCACTCAAGGACGTTCCTTCGGATCTGGCGCGGCCTTCAGGCCCAGCCCGGCCAGCACCCGCTGACGGTCCCAGCCGATCTTTTCAGCGAGTTCGCGCAGCGCACTCTCGAATTCCGGGGTGTCGGGCACACCGTCCCCTGCGGAAAGTTCACGCAGGCGCTGCCACAACGCGTTGCGGTGCCTGAGCCATTCGGAAGAGGGCATACGTTCAGAGTGTAGGCGTCGCAACGAGCCTTACCCGCCGACGATCTAGGGACACACCTGAACCGCGTCCCCGTTCCGCCCCTCAGACCCCTTACCGGTACTGTTCGTTGTCCCGCAGATGCTCAGCGTAGGTGTGGTTCACGTAGATCTTGCCGTTCGCCGCGTGCAGAAAATACAGGGCGTCGCGTCCGTCGGCCAGCTTGCGATTGGCGTTCAGGACGCTTTGCAGCGCGGCCTCACCGGGGTTGTTGATCGGCCCGGCGGGCAGGCCCATGCGAGTGTAGGTGCTATAGGGCGTGTCCGTGGTGAAATCGCCCGCCGAGCGGTCCAGTTCCGGCAGGTCCTTGCCCAGCCCGTAGGCCACCGTGGGATCGCTGCCCAGCGCGATGCCGTCTTTCAGGCGGTTGAGGAACACCCCGGCCACGATAGGCATTTCCAGATCGTTAGCTGCCTCGGCCTGCACCATGCTGGCCAGAATCACCCAGTCACGCACACTCAGGTCCAGCGCTTTTGCCCTGGCAACACGCTCCGGCGTGAATTCGTCGTTCATGCGCGAGACCATCGTCTCCACGATCTTGCGGGGGGTCTCCTTGGGCCGGAACTCGTAGGTGGCGGGAAAGACAAAGCCTTCCAGGTTTTTCTGCTTGCCAGCAGCGTACTTGCTCAGGCTGGGGTCTTTCAGGAACGTCAGGATGGCCGCGCCGTCGAAACCTGCCTTCTCGAAGATGGCCGGAATGTCCTGAATGCGCTTGCCCTCCGGGACGTTCACGTTAACCACCGGAATCCGCGCCGGACCCGCCAGTTTGTCGGCCACCGCCTGCACGCTCAGGGAACCGTTCAGATCGTACAGCCCTTCCTTGAGGCTGCCCGCCGTTCCGTTCTGGCGCATCACGAAACGCAGGGCGTCAGCGCTCTTGACGATCCCCTTGTCCTGCAACTCACGGGCCACCGCTCCCAAGGTGTCGCCGGGTTTGACCTCCAACGTGTATGGGGCGCCCCCAGCGGGAGCGGTCAGGTTGCGGACATACAAGAACGCGCCCAGGGCAGCGAGTAGCAGCAGCACCAGCAGGATCAGCAGGACCCTGACCCAGACCGGGGCGCCGCGTCCACGCAACCGGCTCACAGGCTCGCCTCTACCACGGCGCCTTGCAGCGGATGGCGTGCCAGCCGGGTCAGCAGTTCGGCGTCGGCCGGGGGTCTGGCCCCGAAACGGGACACCACCCAGCCGCCCACCTCCACGGCCAGTTGCGCGGCCCGTTCCGCATCGCGGTGGGTCAGCCAGCCCGCCAGAAACGCGCCGCCGAAGGCGTCCCCGGCCCCGGTGGCGTCGGTCAGGCTGTCGGGGGTGGCGGCCACCGCCACGCGGGGCTGGTCCGGACCCTCAATGAGCGCGCCGTCCGCGTCCATTTTCAGCACCACCAGCGCGTGCGGGTAACGCTCCCGCAGCCAGCTCAGGGCGTCGCCGGAATGCACGCAGCCGCTCATGGCGCGGGCTTCGTCGTCGTTGGGGAACAGCACGTCGAAGGGCACACGGTCCACGATGTCCAGAAAGTTCTCGCGGCCCATCTGCTGGATCATCTGAAAGCTGCCAGGGTCCAGGCTCAGGGTGGCGTTGCCCTCGCCGATTCTGGAGGATTTGGACAGCATGGCCGCCGCCAGCGCCGCCGCGCGCGGCGGATCACGGAACAGGCTCCAGGCGGTCAGGTGCAGGTGTCCCGCGCCGCGCAGCACTACCCCTGGCAGTTCGTCCGGCAGCAGCTCCCAGTCCGCGCCCTGCCCGGTCAGCATGGCCCGCTGGCCCCGGCGGTCAATCAAGGCCAGCACCACCCCGGTGGGATGCTCGGTGCTGAGGATCAGTTCGGTCTGCACGCCCTCGGCCTGAAGCTCGGCGGTGGCCAGTTCGCCGAAGCGGTCGCGCCCAATCTTGCCCACGAAGGTCGAGGGAAACCCGCACCGCCGCGCCCACACGGCCAGATTGGCCGCGCTGCCGCCGCCCGACAGCTCCAGTCGTCCGGTGGTGTCGCCGCCCGACAGCAGCATGGTATCGGGCTTGGCGAGCACGTCCCAGTTCAGGTCGCCCAGCGACACCAGGGTTTTACGTTCAGTCATGACTGCGGCGCAGCATAGCGCGGCGGGATGAGGCAGGGTTCCCGGCAGCAAAATAAGGTGCGTCACCAGGGCAAAAAGCCCTCTGGTGACGCACCTGCAAGCCGGGCAGTCCGCCCCAGGGATCTAGCGGCGTCCCGCCAGCGCCCAAGCACCCGGCAGCAGCAGCGCGGCCAGTCCCAACTTCAGCGCGTCGCCGGCCAGGAAGGGCAGCAGGCCCGCGCTCAGCAGGGGCTGGCCGCTCAGGCCGGTGACCAGCCCCAGCCACAGCAGGCCCAGCGCGTAGATCACGGCGCTGCCCGCCAGCATCGCCAGCACTGTGCCCAGGGGACGGCGGTCCAGCGCAAAGCGTTCCACCAGAAAGCCCACCAGCGCGGCGGCGAAGGGAAAGGCCAGCAGAAAGCCCCCCGTGGGGCCAGCAAACTTGGCGACGCTGCCGACGCCCCCTGCGAACACCGGCAGGCCCACCGCGCCCGCTGCCAGATACAGCGCCAGTGCCGCGAAGGCCCGTTTCCAGCCCAGCGCCGCGCCGACGAGCAGCACACCTAGCGTTTGCAGGGTGACGGGGACGGGCTTGAGGGGCAATTCGGCCTGCGCCAGCAGCGCGATCAATGCCGCGCCGCCCACGACGAGCAGCAGGTCCCGGGTCAGGCTGGGAGCGGGGGCCAGGGTACGGGCCAGGGTGGGATGGGTGAGCTGGGTCATGGGATTCTCCTTGAGAGGCGTGGGGCGTGGGATTGGAAACAGTGAACGTCGAGCCTCACGGGGCCGGTCCACCGTCCAGTGTGCCGATCAGCTCGACGTCTCCGGCGCTGACGGTGTGCGTGCCGTCCAGGGTCCGGACGATCAGGCTGCCGCCCGCGTCTAACCGCTCGGCCACACCTTCCAGTGGGCCGCGCGAGGTCTGAACGCGCACAGGGCGGCCCAGGGTGACACTCGCCCCCGCCCATGCCTCCAGAATCTCGGCGGGGGGGGCCCGCAGCCAGCGCTCCAGTTGAGAGAGGATGTCTCCCAACACCTCTGCGCGACTCACTTCGGGGCGCAGCTCGTTCAGATGGGCCGCCCCCGCTGGAGCGCCGGAGACGTTCAGGCCGATGCCCAGGACCGCGCGCCGCGCTTCCTCGCCGCGCAGGTCCGCCTCCAGCAGAATGCCGGCCAGTTTGCGCCCGTCCGGGGCCAGCAGGTCGTTGGGCCACTTCAGTCCGCCGACGCCGCAGGCCGCCGCCACCGCCACGCCCGCCGCCAGCGGCATCAGTGCCAGTTCGGGCAGGGTCAGGGGGGCCTCGCCCGCGTCCCCTGCACCGCGCAGCAGCACGCTGAAGGTCAGGGCTCCAGGGGTGGGGGTCCAGGCCCGCCCACGCCGCCCGCGCCCGCCCGTCTGCCGCTCGGCCACCACCACCGCGCCGTGTGGAGCGGGGTCCATGGCGTCGTCGGCCCAGGCGCGGACCGTGTCCTGCGTGCTGCCCACGGTGCCCAGGTAACGCATGGCTGCGCCCAGGACTCCGTCCCGGCGCACCAGTTGTGGCGCAGGGGTGCCCGGAGTCAGGGCGTACCCGGCGCGGGTAATTTGCAAGGGAACACCGTCCTCCAGCAGTCGGTGGGCCAGGGTATTGACTGTGACACGGCCCAGGCCCAGCGGCCCGGCCAGCACTTCCCCGGACTGGGGAGTGTCGGTCAGCAGGGACAGCAGGCGGCCAGGGTTCGACGGAGGGGACATCTCGTTCAGTGTTCTACGGGTTTGGGTGAACGAAAAGCAAGGGGGCGGCCCCTGCGCGGCGACAGGGCACCGCGCCCCACCTCCCATTTTCACCCGCATTGCCTTTGCTAGACTGAGTTCATGACGATGGTGCGGCAGACCAAGCAGCGGGCAGCGGTGATCGAGGTGCTGCGGGCGGCGCGGTCCCACCCGGACGCGGCGTGGATTCACGCGCAGGTGCGCCAGAGCCTACCCAGCGTGAGTCTGGGAACGGTGTACCGCACGCTGGACACGCTAGTCCACGATGGCGTGGTGGTCACGCTGGAACGCGCCGGACAGGCCACCCGCTACGACTACAAGCGTGCCGGCGAGGATCACCACCACGCCGTCTGCCGGGACTGCGGCGCGATTTTCGACGTGGAGGCAGGCGAGCTGCCTCAGCTTTCTGCCGCCGCCCTGCCCGCCGGATTTCAGGTGATCGATGTGCGGCTGGAGTTTATCGGCCTCTGCCCGCAGTGCCAGCCTGAAGCAGCCGGCTAGCGCGGCAAACTTCCGTTCAGGCACCCACTGTTTTGGACCCGCTCCCAGATCAACCGGTGCGGCCCAGTAGGGCGCGTAAGGTAGAGCATGTTCGAACTGCTGGCCTTTCTGGCCCTGATCGTGTCGTTCGTGGCCCTGTCCCGCGCGGGGAAGTCGCAGCAGCAGGTCAGGAGCCTGGCGCAGCGGCTCGAAGTGCTGGAAACCGAACTACAGGCGGCGCGGCAGCCTCCGGGGACGGGCCTGTCCCTCCAGACGTCAGCCCCCGACACAGCTTCCGCACTGGAAACGGCCTCTGGGATGCGCCAGCCCCACCACCCGCCCCAGTGGCCGGAAGCTCAGTCCGCATCCTCAATCTCTGCGCCGCCAGAGGCGCTACCCAGACCACGCGGGCCGTCGCTGTGGGGGCCGCAGTTCAGTCGGGCACGCATCAGCCTGATCGGCGGGGTGCTGGTGTTGGGCGGGCTGGCCTTCACGCTACGGGCGCTGGGCGCTCCGGCGTGGACCCTGCTGCTGGCAGTGTTCGCCTTCGGGGGTCTGCTGTACTTCAATGCGCGCTGGGTGCCGTGGCCGGTATCGGGAGCGCTGCGTGGGCTGGGCTACGGCGTGACGGCGCTGGGCGTGGGCAGCCTGTCGCCCCAGTTACCGGGCGATTGGGGGCCCGGCGCAGTGATGCTTGGCTTGCTGGGGCTCAGTGCGGCCCTGCTGCAAGATGCCCTGCGCCGCCGCGCGCTGCTGCTGGGCGCGCTGGCAGTGGGCGGCTCAGCCCTGAGCACCTGGATGCTCACCGACGATCTGGGGCGCTGGTCCATCCCCGCGGCGGGCGCGGCGTTGTTGCTGGCCGCGGTGGCGGTGTGGCAGGGCCGCGCGGAGCAGCACGCAACCCCGGCCGATGAACAGGGCGACCCGGCTGGGCCAGATGCCCCCGCTTCCCGCCGCGCGGCGTTGGCGCTGACGCTGGGTGCGGCGGGCGCCGTGCCACTGGGCTGGGTCGTGGCCTCGGCCAGCCATGCACAGGACGGCTTGTGGTCTGGGACAGCTGGGCTGGCACGGATGACCTTCCAGCTCACGGGCGGTCCGCTGGCCCTGTTGCCGTGGCTGGCCTTCAGCCTGCTGGCCCTGTCCGTCCCGCTGGCGTTGCTCACCCGGCGGCGGCAGGGGCTGGATGGAGATTTTCAAGATGACCGTCCCGACGGCGTGACCCTGGGGGCGGCCTGGGCGATACTGGCCCCACAGGTGCTGGTGGCGGCGGCAGTGGGGGCGGCCTTCAACAGCGGCTGGCTCCCGACAGGGGCCCTGGCCCTAATTATCCTGGCTGCGCTGGTGATGGCGACGCATGTGGCCTGGACGCGACGGAATACTCAGGACTCACCGCTGGCAAACACAGTGGCGGGCAGCCTGACAGCGGGCGCGGCGGGGGTGGCCGGGGCGCTGGCCCTGAGCGTGCTGGGACCGCGCACGGAAGCCCTGGCCCTGGCCGGGGTGACGTCGGCGCTGGTGCTGGTAGGCCTGTCAGGACGCAGCCGCTTCTGGCTGCGGACAGGTGCGCTGGGCTTGGGGGTCACGGCGCTGTGGGGAGCCTGGGGGACGGTGAGCCTCGCGCTGGGCACAAACCTGCTGGCCTCGCCGGATGTCCTCCGCACGGCGCTGATGGGGGCGGTACCCGCCGCACTGGGCCTGCTGGCCGCGTGGCGGCTGGGCCAAGACAGCTGGGCTACGGCCCCGCCGCCTGCCAGAGCGGTCAGGGCGGCGGAGCCGGGCCAGCCACAGTTCCCTGCTCACCCTGGCCGCCGCTGGTCTCCGACACTGCTGGCGGGCCTGTGCAGCGCTGTGCTGGCGGTGGCGCTGCTGCCCGCTGGGGCGGCTGTGCTGGCCGGGGGGGTAGTGCTGGCAGGGGCAGTGTTGTGGACACACGCGGCACATGAAGGAGGCAACACGGTTCCGTTCTGGACGGCTGCGCCGCTGCTGACCCTGGGCAGCCTCCTGCTGCTCTTCAATGTGGGCGGCTCCATGTCGTCACGTCCGCTGAGCCTGGGGTTCATGTCGGCCCTGCTGGCGGGCGCCGGCCTGCTGCGGGCCACGCCAGGCACTTTTGCCACTGCCCCCCCGCGTCTGCTGGCTGAGGGAACGGCTCTGACCGTGCTGGCCCTGGCCCTGGCCCGCACCGGGCTGCACTGGTGGCCCATGCTGGGCCTGCCGGGCTCACTGGCGCTGCTGGCCCTCCTCACTTCCCCCTTGAGATTGACCCTGGGCTGGAGCCGCATGGACACGTTGCTGGGCCTGGGCGGCCTGATCCTGCTGAGCCTGACCCTGGCGGGCTGGCCGGGCGGCGCCGGAGCGGAACTGGGCCGCGTCCAGGTGGCCGCGCCGGGCGGCGTGGTCCTGGCCGCCGTGTGGTGGTTGACCCGCACGGCGCCCGGCCTGAAGGTGATGGGCCGCCTGAGCCGTCCATTTGGAGGCCTCCCGCCAGAGGCAGGGGCGCACCCGCCGGTCACCCTTGCGCTGTGGCTGGGCGGCTGGGCGCTGCTGGTTCCGCTGGCCCTGGGCGTTTGGCTCAGCCCACAGGCCGCAGGCTTCCAGCCGTGGCTGGTGGCGTCCAGCCTGGCGTTGCTGGCGGTGGGCCTGGAGGCCGCGGTTCGGGCCCACCGGTCAGGCGGAACGGGGGCCAGAGCGCTGTGGACCGCCGGACTGGCATTGATCGCCGGGGCCGGAGTCAAGGGCGCGCTGCTGGACGCCGCCTCCTTTCCCAACGCATCGGCAGGACTTGGAATCGCCGTGCTGGTCACCGGCCTGAGCCTGCTGGCCGTGGCGATCCTGGCCCCCCGCCCGGCGGCTCCTGTCCCTTCCAACGATTGAGGGGAACCCTGGCCACCTCATCCGCCGATGCTCTACGCTGCGGCCATGACTGCTGCCAACACGAAAACCTTGAATGTCACCTGGCTGGGCGAGCAGCGCTACCTAGGCGTCAGCGCCAGCGGCCACCAATTGCTGATTGACAACAGCCCCACCAAGATCGGCGTGTCCCCGATGGAGGCCCTGCTGGGCGCGCTGGCCACTTGCACCGCCTATGACGTGGTGGAGGTGATGAAAAAACGCCGCACGCCGCTGGCGAGCTACCGCATTGAAGTTGAAGGCCAGCGCGCCGACACGGACCCCAAACGCTATACCCACATCACCGTGCGGCACATTGCGGGCGGAGAGGGCGTGACCGCAGAGGCGCTCGAGCGGGCCGCGCACCTGAGCCACGAGAAATACTGCTCGGTGGCCGCCAGCCTGAACAGCGAGATCACGGTGGAAACGCGGGTGGAAGAGGGCTGAACGCTCCCGCAGCTCAGCCCTCTGGCTGTGCCACCAAGCGGCGCAGATGCTCCAGATGGACGCCGCGCCACTCCGTCTGGTCTTCCACCGCCCCCTGAATTCCGTCCACGTAGCCCAGAGCGCGGAACAGCTCGCCCAGGGTCAGGGCGTCGTTGAATAGGGCGCGCAGTTCAGGCAGCGGCGCTAAGTCACTCCAGGCGTCCAGGTAGGCGTCGGTGGCGGCGGCCAGCGCCCGCCGCTGTGATGCGCCGAGCTGATCCATCGCCTCGAAGCCCAGGAAATAGGCCGGGTTGGCGTCCAGAAACGGGTGGGTGAGGCACACATCGGACCAGTCCAGGAACGTGAAGCGGCCGTCCCGCTCCACCACGTTTCCGCCGTGCAGGTCCCCGTGGCCCAGCGTCCGTGGCAGCGGGCTGGTCATCAGACGTCGCAGGGCAGCTTCCAGTTGTGGGCGCTGACCACGCAGGCCTTCGGCGGCTTCGGGTGTGAAGCCACCGGCCTGACCGATCAACAGCGCCTCGTCCGAGAGAAGGTGTTCGAGCCAACCCAGCACGTATTCCGGCCCGCGGTCCCGGAGCGTCCAGCCGCCCAGCAACGGAATACTGGCCCGCTGCACCCGCGCCAGATGGCGCATGAGCGCGTTCAGGTCGGGGGCACTCTGCTCCTCACCCGTATCGGCCAGGAGCAGCAACCCGCGCCGCGTGTCGGCGGCCAGCACAGGTGGAGCGGCGCCCGTCAGTTCGCAGGCCAGCAGGGGCGTGACCTCCACCTCACGCCGGAAGAAGTCGGGGACGCCCTTGAAGTACACCCGCCCGCCAGTGGTCTCGACCCGCCACAGCACGCTGATCTGCCAGTGCTTCAGGACCGTGGGCTGTCCCTGGCGCGTCCAGCCCTGCGCGGCCAGTTCGGCGTCCAGCCACGCCAGAGCGCCAGCGTGCCAGCCGGGACGCATCCAGGGAGTGCGGGCGGGGATCAGGGCAGCCTCGGCCCAGGCCCGATGCCGGGGTGGGAGTTCGGAGACGGGCCGCCAGTCCAGCTGCGCGTCCCCATCAGCTTCCAACTGCCACACCGACTCGGCGCGGCGCACACCCTCCACCTCGCCTGCATGATGGAAGTGAATCCGGCGCAACAGCGTGCTGGGCAGGCCAGCGGCCCGCGCCGCCTCTGCCACGTTCGCGCCAAAATACGACGTCTGATCGGTGGTCAGGATGTGCAGCGCCGCCTGCCCGTCCTCGCAAAACAGCAGGTGCAGCGTGGTCTTGCGGCGTGGGCCAGGGCCGGACATGCCGGCAGCCTGCCACACCGCCGCCGGCCCACGCATCCGCCGATTGGCCCAGCCCCATGGGCAGCGCAGTCGGATTGTTGCGGGCAGGGCAGAATGGAAGGCATGACCGATCCCGAACGTGAACTGAACTTCGCCCGCGAGATCATCGGCCAGCGCGGGTACCGCGACGTGCCCACCGACGAGGTGCTGCGCGAGGCCGAGCGGTTGCTGAACGGCTGGATGGCGGGCGATTTCCGCATGGAGCGGCCTAAGCTGTATGACCACTACGCCCTGCTGCTGCTGGCCCTGCTCCAGAAGAACCGAGAGCTTGAAATGCGCGTTGAGGCGCTGGAGCAGCGGAATGCCTGACCTCAGCCCCCAGGTCAAGGTCTGCGGCACCACCTCCGTCCACGACGCGGTGCTGTCGGCGCAGGCCGGGGCCGACGCCCTAGGGTTTATCTTCGCGCCCGTCAGTAAACGGCTGGTGTCGCCGGACGTGGCGCGCGAGGCTGGCCTGAGCGTGGGGCCAGCGGTGGCGCGGGTGGGTGTCTTTCTGGACCAGGGCCTGAACGAGGTGCTGCGAACGGCCGAGGCCGCACGGGTTTCGGCGGTGCAGCTTCATGGGTCCCTTTCCGAGACGTTCGTGCGGACGGTGGCCGACTTTTACCCGGTGCTGCGCGTCGTGCGGCCCGACGAGCTGCCCGCAGCAGGAATGCGCTGGCAGGACGTACCGGGCGTGACCCTGATGCTGGACGCACCCCAGCCGGGCGGCGGCGTGCCGCTGGACTGGGACCGTCTGCGCCAGACCTTTCCGCCCGGCACCTGGTTGGCCGGAGGCCTGGGGCCGTGGAACGTGGCGGAGGCGATTCGGGTCTTGCGGCCCGCTGGGGTGGACGCCGTGAGCCACCTGGAAGCCCGCCCTGGCGTGAAGGATCTGGCGAAAGTGACCGCCTTTATTGCGGCCGTCCGGGCCTCCACACCATGAGTTATCCACAGTGAAACGGGAGCCTGTGGATAACTTCGCAGGCCGTGAAATATGGGCGAACAGGCCTGGATTTGCCGTCCAGAACAAGTTCAGCGCACATTTGGAACTGATGCGGCATTCACGCTATCCACAGTTTGTCCACAAGCCCTGTGGATAAAATTGTGGATAACTTTCAGCCGGGTAGAGGTGACAGGAGAGATTGCCCGTCATCAACGGAGTTCAGTCCAAACCACCCGGCGATGACCTGACCAGCCTCCACCACCGTCGTCGCCGCGCCCAGGTCCACCGCCGATCCGGCGAACGGCACACGCGCCACGGTGTGCGACTTGGTGTTCAGGTCTTCCAGATTGCCGTGATCGCTGCTGATCATCACCCGCGCCCCGGCGTCCAGCAATCCCAGCAACAGGGCGTCCACGCGGGCCAGGTAGGCAAAGGCCGCCGCCCGGGCGTCGGCGGGCGGTCCCTCCACGCGCCCCAGGTGGCCCAGCAGATCCCCGAACCACAGATCCGCCACGATCAGGTCATGCCCCTGGGCCGCCCCCGCCAGTTCCCGTCCCAGACGCGAGGTTTCAACCAGGCTCTGAACGGCCCCAAAAGGTTCGCGGTAATTCAGGCCCAGCGTCGCGCCCAGCGGGGGCACACCGGGCGGATTGAGCGGCAGGCCCCCCGCCGTGAACGAGAAGGGAAAACAGCCCATGCGGGGGCGGCGAGCCTGGGCTTCTAGATACTGCGGCACGTAGTGGTTCGCCAGCGCTGCCCTCGCTCCCACAGTCGCCAGCCGAACCGGCAAACTGGACTGGCGCAGCAGTCGTTGCAAGGTCGGCCCCGGATGCGGCCCGAAATGCTCGCCCATGTACCTGACGGCGTCCAGGCCCGTCAGCCAGCAGCTCTGCCCGGTGCCGGACTGGGGCAGGCCCGGCACGCCCAGGGCAGCGTCCAGAGCGGCTCCAGCGTCGATCAGAGGGCGCAGTGCGGGCAGGTCCTGCTCCCACACGCTGCCGGGCGGGGCGTCTATGGGGTGGCCCACGCCGTCCAGGGCCAGCCAGACCACACCGCTCAACGCAACTCCATGCCGCCCAGCTTACGGCAGCTGGCCCGCAGCCCTTTGCCTCAGATCCCGCTGTCTCGACCGGGGAGGGACGGTGATCTGCCGAAACCATTCGTTTCAGGGCGTGGATGTGCGAACATCACGGCCTGAGCCCCCGCCCATGACCGATTCCCCCCTTCTGTCCCTTCCCTCCCCAGCCGTGATCGCTTTAATCGGCGCACCCGGCGCGGGCAGGCACACCTTCGCCGCCCGGCATTTCCAGCCCTCTCAGGTGCTGTCGGGCGATTTCTCGCTGGAATTGCGGGGCCGGCTCGCGCGGGGCGAACCGACCGTGATCGACGCTCCACTGACCCGCCCGGACGAGCGGCGACTCGTGCTGGAGGCCGCCCGCGCCCATGATCTGCCCGCCGCCGCCGTCGTCCTCGATCTGCCCCGGACGGTGCTGGAGGAGCGGGCCGTGCGGTTGGGCCGTGATCCAGGCTCGGTCCTGCCCGAGTTCGCCGAGCTACGACGCACGCTGGGCGGCCTCCAGAAGGAGGGCTTTCGTCCGGTCTACGTTCTGCGCTCTGTGGCCGAGATCGACGCCGCACAGGTGGTATACGTGCCGCTAGCTCCAGATCGGCTTGATCTGCACGGCCCCTTTGACTTTATCGGCGACGTGCACGGCTGCCTCCCGGAACTGCTGGACCTGCTGGACCGACTCGGTTACGTCATCACCGGGTCAGCGGTGATGCCTCCAGCGGGCCGCACCGCCGTCTTTCTGGGCGATCTGACCGATCGGGGGCCGGACAGCGCGGGCGTGCTGCGGCTGGTGATGGGCATGGTGGCGTCGGGCGCGGCGCTGTGCGTGCCGGGAAACCACGACGAGAAGCTGGCCCGCGCGCTGGACGGCAAGGCGGTCAAGGCGGTGCACGGTCTGGACCTGACCTTGGAACAACTGGACGCGGCGGGCGAGGCCTTTAAAGCCGGGGTGCGGGCCTTTATCGGCAAGCTGCCCAGCCACTTGGTGCTGGACGGCGGGCGGGTGGTGGTGGCGCACGCCGGGTTGCCGGAACGCTACCAGGGCCGCGTCTCCGGCCGCGTGCGCAGCTTCACGCTGTACGGCGACGTGGACGGCACCTACGACGCGCTGGGCCTGCCTGTGCGCCGGGACTGGGCCGCCGGGTACACGGGGGAGGCCATCGTGGTCTACGGGCACACGCCGGTCGCCGCGCCCGTCTGGGTCAACCGCACGGTGGATATCGACACCGGCTGCGCGTTTGGCGGCGCCCTGACCGCGCTGCGCTACCCGGAACTGAACTTTTTCAGCGTGCCCGCGCGCCAGCAGTATGTGCCCCCACCGCGCCCCCTGCCGCTGCTGGGGCCGGGGACGGGCACACCCGAATTGCGCTAGAGGACGCCTGGCACAAATCGCCTGGTCCGGCGGCGATACGCGGCGTATGCCGGGAAGCGGGCCAGCAACGCCGCTTCCTCATGGGCAGCCTTGAAATGAAACAGCGTGGCCAGGGCTGCCGTCCAGCCCAGGGCGCCCGCACTGCCCCGGCGGACCGCCCAACCCAACCCCAGGGCCAGCACGCCGCTGAAGGAAAGTCACTTCTTTGCGCCGTCCACTCAGGGCCACCAGCGCCATCAGAGCGAATTGTGCCGCCACGAAAGGGCCGCCCCGCTGGAGGAAGCGTTGGAGACGGCCCAGGGGGTTCATCCGCTGAGTCTAGCCCGGAGTCACCACGCCGTCGCGCACGCTCAGGCGGTGGTGCGCCAGCGCCGCCACCTCTGAATCGTGGGTGATCAGGACCACGCGGCGGCCCTCGGCGGCGGCCCCGGTCAGCAGGCCCAGCACCAATTCGCCCGTCTTGCTGTCCAGGTTTCCAGTGGGCTCGTCGGCCAGCAGGATGCCCGGATCGCGCGCCAGGGCGCGGGCGATGGCGACGCGCTGGGCCTCCCCGCCCGAGAGCTGGTTGGGCAGGTGGCCGGCGCGGTTGGCCAGCCCCACCAGTTCCAGCAGGTCTCGCGCCCGCGCCCGCCTCTCCTTCGGGGACAATCCCGCCAGCGTCAGCGGAAACTCCACGTTCTCCTGCGCGCTCAGGATGCTGACCAGATTGTGGTTCTGGAACACGAAGCCGTAGTGCGCCAGCCGGAAGTCGGCCCGAGCCGGCTCCGAAAGGGTGGTCAGGTTGACCTCGCCCACCGAGACATGTCCGGTGCTGGGCGTGTCGAAGCCTGCCAGCAGGTTCAGCAGCGTGCTCTTGCCGCTGCCCGAAGGCCCCACCACCGCCGTCATGCCGGGGGGAAAGGTGTGGGTGAAGGAAGCCAGCGCCTGCACCTGCCCCTCGCCGCTGGGGTAGACGCGCGACAGATTCTCGATGTGCAGCGGCGGGGTGCTGGCGGTCTGAACCCCGCGTTCCTGCATGGGCGTAGCGGTCATCAGACCCTCCCCAGCGCTTCGGTGATGTTCAGGCGGCTGGCGGTGCGGGCGGGCAGCAGACCCGACACCAGACCCAAGAACAGGCTGATGCCCAGCGCCAGCAAGACCAGCCGGGGGGTCAGCGCGGCGGCGTCAATGCCGGCCAGGTCCTGGGTGTACAGGTTGACGCCCCAGATGCCCACCAGCCCCACGATCACGCCGCCCACACCGCCCACCAGCGACAGCAGCAGCGACTCGCTCAGAACTAGGGCCCGCACGAAGCCGGGCCGCGCCCCGATGGCCCGCAGTGTCCCGAATTCGCGGGTCCGCTCGAACACGCCCATCATCACCGTGTTCGCCACCGCCAGCCCGCCCACGATCAGTGAGATCAGCGAGATGCCGAAGCGCACCGCGTCACTGATCTTCAGCGCCCGCTCCACGAAGCTCAGGAAATCCGACTGAGTGGAGGCCTCCAGATCCAGCTTGTCGGACAGCTGCGTGGCCACCTCCCGCGCCTGACGGGGGTTGTCCAGCTTGACCGCCACCAGCGAGACGCGGCCCTCTGCGCCCTCTGCCTTTTGCAGGGTGCTCAGCGGCAGGAAGATGAAGTTGTCCACCAGCCCCGACTCGGGGGCCAGCACGCCCACCACCTCCGCCTTGTTGCGGCGGTTGAGATTAAGAGTGCTGCCTATCCTCAGATTCAGGTTCTGTGCCGCCTTCGCGCCCAGCACCGCCACGCCCTGGCCCTCGTCGGCAGGGGTGAAGGCGCGGCCCTGCGCCGCCGAGACATTGGGAAACACCGTTCCAATGCCCTGGGCGGCGGGCAGACCGTACAGCACCACACTTTGCGACACGTCCAGACTGCCGCGAATGGTCATGACCACCGGGGTCACCGTCTTGATGCCCAGCTCCGGGGCCAGCGCCTGAATGTCGCCCACGGCTTTGTCGGGCAGGTTGGGCTGCGGGGCAAAGCCCTGCGTGAAACCGCTCAGCGACACCTGAATGTCCGGGCCGATGCCGCCGAGCTGCTCCACGAACACCTTGCGGATGCCCTCGCCCAGCGACAGGAAGATCACCATGCTCGCCACCGCCACCGTGATCCCCAGCGCAGTCAGGCCCGTCCGCACCCGCCGCCGCGTCAGTCCGCGCCAGGCCAGTCCCCATAGATCCGTCCATTTCATCATCCTCAAGGTACGCTGGAAGGTCAGGAGTGGGGGGCGGGGATGTTACAGAGGAAGCGGCGGCGGGGAATCAAAGGGCGGCGGCCTCTTTCCTTCTCATCCCCCGCCGCTAGCCTGCGCCCATGCTTCGCCCTGCCCTTCTTCTTTCTCTGTTCCTGACGGCCCAGGCCGGCGCACAGACCCTGCTGCCCCTGGATTCACGGCCCGCGACACGGGTGCTGCCCGCGCTGATCGCGGGGCTGGCAGGCGGCACGCCCCACGTTCCGCCCGCCCTGCTGCTGGGCAACGCCGCGCAGGAGGCCAATCCGGCGCTGCTGGCTGCCTGGCTGAACACCCAGTCCACCGCTGGTCCGCTGATCGTCGCGCTGGACGCGCTGGCTTACGGCGGTCTGGTTCAGTCTCGCACCAGTCCGCTGACGGCGTCGGCAGCGCTGGCCCGACTGGAACCCCTGCGCGAGTGGCACACCCGCACCGGGCAGCCCATCTACGCCTTCATCACCCTGCCGCGCGAGCCGGACGCCACAGACCGGGCGCGCAATCTGGCGGTGGCGCGGGCCATGCTGGACTGGGCACAGGCGGGCATTTTTGCCGCGCTGGACATCACCTGGGACGACGCCCTGCCCGGCAGCCCGGCCCCGGCAGAGGGCGCAGCGCTGGCAGGTGAAGCGGCGGCCAGAGGATTGACGAACGTGCGCGTCTACCCCGGCGCGGACGAGGTGCTGTCCATGCTGGTGGCCCGCGCCCTGGCCCCTCAGGAGAAGACCGTGCGTGTGGAATACAGCGATCCGGTGGCCGCCGAGAAGGTCATCCGCTACGAGGGGATCCCCCTGACCCGCAGCGCGGCTAACCACGCGGCGGGCAGCGGATTCACGGTGGTGGACTCGGCTGTGGATACGACTGAGGCCGACCTGACCCTCTACGTCTTCAACGGCGGCGATCCCAGGCAGGCAGCCCTGCGCGTCAGCGCCCTGCTGCGGCGCGGGCCAGTAGCGGTGGCGGACGTGGAGCGGGTCAATCTGGGCAACTCGCGGCTGTGGGCGGACCTGACCACGTTGCGTCAGCACGCCAATCTGCGGGCGCTGGCAACGTGGGGCACGCCCGGCAACAACCTGGGCTCGGCGCTGGCCCACGCCAGGCTGAGCCTGAACGGGGCCGATCCGGTGCGCCAGGACGCCCTGCTGGCCCGTGAGTACACCAACGACGTGATCTACAGCAGCGAACTGCGCGCCGCGCTACGCAAGGCCGTGCCGGAAAAGGAGCTCGACACGCCGAAGGGTCAGGCTGCGCTGCTGAGGCTGGCGCAGGATTACTTTCCATTGCGAGTTGGCAACGCCTACATGCTGAACGACGCCGTCCTGCCGTGGGGCCGCTCGTTCGAGTGGGATTTCGATCTGAAGGCACGCTAACGGTCAGACCTGCGCTGCCTCCAGACTCGGTTTGATGGCCGACTGCGACACACTAGGACGACTTAAACACAGCTTTGACTCGTTTTTTGAGATATAGCCCATCAGGCAGGGACTGGCCGGATCTATGCTGAACGTCATGTCTGACGGCACTGCCGATTCCCTCCTCTGTGGCCTCGGCGTTCATCTTCCTCACTGGTACACGACCTTCTTGTCCAACCCTCCCAGCGAATTGACCACAACTCGAAATAGCCCCGACAAATCTGCGCAAGTTCCAGCGGATGAGCGGATCTTTCTTCGACCAGGGCAGATCATTCGATTCAACCGGGATCTTTGGTCAGACCGTGAGACACCCTGGATGGCTGATGGCAGGCCCTGGCCAACGAATTATCTGGTCATTGGCGAAGATGGCGGCGGTAACTTTGCTGTCATTGACTTGACGGGCGATGATGAGCGCATCTGGTGGTACGACCATGATGTGAGCGAGGGAACAGTGATTGAAATTGCTCCCAACATCCAGTCCTACGCACACAGCGTTGTTGCTGAATTCGAGCGTGATTTCCAGGCCAGAACCCACAAAATCACAATGGATCAGGCGCGCTTGGAACGCAAACGTCGTTCACGCTAAGCCGCCGACGTCGATGGTGGTCCATGCCAGTCCAGCATGCCCCCCGTACGGACTGGTCTTTGGAAGCTGGGGAAAGAGGCATGGAGTCGGGGGGCTTTTCGGCAGAGGCCTTAGCGCCCGCGTGTCGGCGCTTTCTTCTCCACGCTCAGCAGCAGGGCCGCGCCGATCACCAGCGCAGCGCCCAGCAGGGCCAAGGCCGCCAGTCGCTCGCCAAACAGCAGCGCGGCCAGCGCGGCAGCCACCACCGGCTCCACGCTGGCGATCACGCTGGCACGGGTGGCATTCAGACGGCGCAGGCCCGCGCTGTACAGCAGGTAGGCCAGATAGGTGGACAGCACCGCGATGCTTCCCAGCCCAGCCCACGCGGGGGCCGTCTTGGTCGCAAAACCCTCTGCCAGCACAAAGGGCAGCAGTCCCAACGCTCCCACTGGCAGCGCGACGCCCAGCAGCGCCGGGGTGCTGTAGCGGTGGAAGAACGCCTTGCCGTACAGGTAATACAGGCTGTAGGTGAAACCGGCGATCAGCCCGAACGCCAGTGCGGGCAGCGTGACGCTCACGCCCTGTCCACCGCCCAGGCTGATCAGGGTGATGCCCAGCAACGTTCCGGCAATCGCCAGCCACTCGCGCCCACCGGGCCTCTCACGCAAAAAGGCCCAGCCCAGCAGCGCCACGAAGGCCGGAGCGGTGTACAGCAGCACTGACGCCAGACTGGCCCCGCCGGCCCTCACGGCCAGCTGATACGAACCGTAAAAGATGCTGACCCCGGCGATCCCGAAGCCCGCCGTAATCCACAGGTCCCGCCCGCGCGGCAGGGGGCTACGCGTGAGCAGCGCGTGCAGGGCGTACAGTGCGCCCGCCAGGAGTGCCCGCCAGAAGGCGACCTCCAGCGGGGCCACCCCCGCCGCCTGCACGCCCTTGCCGAAAATACCCAGCAGGCCCCACAGGCACGCGGCGGCTAGGATCAGCAGCGGCGCGGGAACGGTGGGGCGGGCCGGACCCACCGTCTCCACCGCCGGGTCCAAACTCATGGTCGCCGCCAGATGGCCACCGTCGCGCCCACGGTCAGCAGCAGCCCCAGCCCGCCCAGGCCGGCCAGGAGCAGACTGGCGCGGTCACGGGTCTCGCCAACCGGGGCCAGCGTGCCGTCGGTAAAGGCGCGGGCGTCGCCTGCGGGGGCCAGCACGTCCACGGGCGTGGGCGCATTCGCCTGCCCGGTCTGCAGGCTGCCGGGGCCGGTCCCACCCGTGGGCCTGAGCAACCCGTCCGCCGACAGCGGGGTGTAGACGCTGCTGGTGACCCAGTACGCGTAACTTCCGGGGGGCACGGCGCTGTCGATGACCAGTTCGGTGCCCTCAATCCGCACAGTGGGCGCGCTCAGGGGCTGCAGGACGTCCTCCTGCTCCGTTACCCGCTCGAGCGTGCTGCCGAAACCGGTGACGCGCAGGTGGTACTGCCAGCCGCCGCTGCGGGCGCGCAGGCCGGTGTCCGCCAGCGCCTGACGCCCGCCGGGACTGGTCTTGATGAAGATATCGGTGACGCCCGCCGAGAAGCCCGACGGAGCGTTCCACGGGTTGCTGATCTGCCCGAAGCTGACCCTGAAGCGCATGCCACCCCCCTGCGGCGCGGCGCCGAATGAGCGCAGGTCCAGCGCTTCCTCGGTCACGGCGGGCTGGCGCGGCAGGATGTAGCCGCCGTCCCCACGCGCGTCCCCCGCCGGGTCGGGAACAGTCAGCAGGGTGGTGGTGAGCAGCAGCCAGAGCACACGGGGGAGTATAGAGGGGCCGGTGCGGGGCGGATCAGGGCCGGTCTGCGCTGACGCCTGCCGTGCGCCCGTGCCATGTCGTTACAGCCGCACCAGATCGTCCCGGTGCACTGCTTCCGGGCCATAGGTGAAGCCCAGCAGCGCCTCGATCTCGCGCGAGTGGTGCCCCGCAATGCGGCCCAGATCACCCGAGGCATAGCGCGTCAGGCCGCGCGCCACTTCCGCGCCGCCGGGGGCAATCAGACGAATGGTCTGACCACGCTGAAACTCGCCCTCCACACGGCGGATTCCGGCAGGCAGCAGGCTGGAACCGCGCTCGGTCACCGCCTGCGCCGCGCCGTCATCCAGATGCACGCGGGCCGGGGCCACTTCCGCCAGAATCCAGCGCTTGCGGGCTTCCAGGCGCGATCCAGCCGCCAGGAAGCGGGTGCCCAGCGCCTCGCCGCCCACGATGCGGGCCAGCGCCTCCGGCGCGTCGCCAGGGGCGATGACCACCGGGGTTCCGGCGCGGGTGGCGATCTCGGCGGCCTGGATCTTGGTGTGCATTCCGCCCGTGCCCCGGTGCGAGCCTGCGCCGCCTGCCCGCGCCCAGACCTCCGGCGTCACGCGCTCTACCACGGGAATCAGGGTGGCGTCCGGGTCCGTGCGTGGATCGGCGGTGTACAAGCCCGGCGCGTCGGTCAGGATGACCAGCAGATCGGCGTCCACCAGATTCGCCACGAAGGCCGAGAGGGTATCGTTGTCGCCCACCCGGATCTGTTCCAGGGCCACCGCGTCGTTCTCGTTGATGATTGGCAGCACGCCCCGGCTCAGGCAGGCTTCCAGCGTGGTGCGGGCGTTCAGGTAGCGGGTCCGGTCCCGGAAGTCGTCGGCGGTCAGCAGCACCTGCGCCACGTTCACGCCGTACAGCTCGGCCAGCAGGGCGTACAGGTGCATCAGGCGGCTCTGGCCCACGGCGGCCAGCAGCTGTTTCTCGGCCAGCGTGCGGTCCCGTGAGGGAAAGCCCAGCGCCTCCCAGCCCGCCAGCACCGCGCCGCTGCTGACCAGGACCAGCCCGTGCCCGGCGGCCTGCACCGCCACCATCGAGCGCATCAGGTCCACCATGCGCGGGCGGCTCAGGCGGTCTCCCCCCGCCGTCAGGACACTGGTGCCAAGCTTGAGGACGACGCGCATAAGGGCAGTCTACGGGCCAGCAACCGGGCCGGACGTCTGACGGTCTAAAACGCCAGGGGCTCTGTTTCTATTCCCCCGAAACGGACCAGTGACGCCTGCCGCCCCGCCGAGGCGCGCAGGGCTCCTGGCGACAGCACGGCGTCCTGGAAAGCGTCGATCAGCGCTGAAACCTCTGCCTGACCCCGGCGGGTGACGCTGCCAATCGGCCTCCACAGCGGGGTGGGCAGCGGGTACGCGCGCAGGTGGGAGGGCAGCGGCACACAGACCAGCCCGGTCAGGACCGTGAAGCCGTGGCCCTCGGCCACCCGGCCCAGCGCCACCTGCGGGTCTTTCAGGCACACGCTGGGCGCGGGCGGCTGCGAATACCGGGCGACGTGCGCGGCGATGAAGGGGGCACAGTCCTCCTCACACACGATGTACGCGGCGCGGTGGAAATCGTCCCAGCTGCGGATGGGCGGCGCGTGGGCCGCCGTGATGATCAGGTACTCGTCGGCGAACAGGGCGCGCGCCCTCAGTTCGGGGCGCACCGGCAGGCGGCCCAGGCCCAGGTCTGCCTCGCCCGCCAGGACCTGGGCCTCGATCTCATCATGTTCGCCAGAGGTATCCCGCACCCGCACCTCTACCCCCGGATACAGGTGCTGAAAGCCGTTGAGGGCCGGGGTGATGAACTGCCGGATCACGCTGCGGCACGACACCACCCGCAGCGTGCCGCACAGCGTGGGGGCTGGGGCCGTCATGGCGCGCAGGGCGTCGGCGGCGTGGCGGGCGTGGGCCAGGACCCGCGCGCCCGCCGCCGTGGGCCACGCGCCGTGGCGGCCCCGCTCGAAGATCTGCAGGCCCAGCGCGGTCTCGGCGGCGCGCACAGTGTGGCTGACCGTGGACTGGGCCAGCCCCAGCCGCAACGCGGCCTCGCTGAAGCTGCCTGCCTCAGCCACTCCCAGCAACACGCTCAGGTGGGCGCTGCCCAGCGCAGGAAGTTGGCCAGACACTGGGAGGCGGGCGGGCGGTTCGGCGGTCATCATCCCAGTGTAGAAGATGCCATCGACATTCTCGATACAACCCTGTCCGCCATCGCCTCTGTGCATTGTTTCCGTCCGAAGCGAGGCTCAGAATGCACAGGACACCTTGACCGATCCAGGCTCCACACGCTCTTCAGGAGGCCAACCATGCCCAGACTTCCGGTCCATCTCCGTCTGTCTTTTCTCTGCGCCGCCCTGCTCGGCAGCGCCCATGCGGGCGGCAGCGAAACTCCCCTTGCTCGGGATGCCGCCACTACCTGGAACACTGTGCCGCTGGCCGCGCCCCCGGCCGAAGCTGGGCGCCCGCTGCGCGAACTGCAACTGGCCGCCGCTGCGGACGGCTCGCTGGTGCTGGCCCTGCTCAATGACGCCGGGCAGGCCGACAGCGGCAAGGGCATGTACGAATCGCGAAAGGTGCGGGTGTGGCGCAGTGCAGGAAACAGCTGGGAGCTGTTGCGCGGCGGCCTGCCCGGCGGCGTACTGAACTACGACGTGCCCCGCCCGGCTTCCAATCTTGATCTGGCACTGGACGAGGCGGGCACGCCGATCATGGTCTGGAACGAGAATTACGGCGACAACGACGTGGTGGTCTTCCGCGCTTACAAAGACGGCGCGTGGACGGACTGGCACCCGCGCTATCTGGGCGACGATCTCCCGTACGCCGCCCGCACCCGCTCGGTGGTGGCCCAGAACGGCGAGGCGGTTCTCGCCTGGGGCGAGTCCCTGCGCAACCCCTACGGCAGCCGCCTGACCGTACGCCACTGGGACGCGGAGGCCAGAACCTGGACGCGCAGCCCGGCCTTCAATGAGATCAGCGTCTTCTCGCGCACGCCCGCGCTGGCGCTGAACGCGGCGGGGCAGCCCATCGTGGCGTGGCTGCAGGGCGAGGTGCTGGCGAGCAACGTCCTCGTCAAACGCTGGACCGGCACCGCCTGGGTAGCGCTGGGTGGCAGCCTGAACCGCACCCCGGACCGCTATCTGGCCTCCACCCGCCTGAAACTGGACGCGCAGGGGCAGCCGACGGTGGCGTGGCTGGAGGACCTGAACGGCAGCGACGCGCTGTACGCCTCGCGCTGGAACGGGCAGACATGGCAGGCGCTGGGCGGTGCCCTCAGCCCCCATTCGGCCAGTGCACCGGCCCTGGCGCTGGACCGTGGCGGGCAGCCGGTCCTGGCCTGGGTGGAGGAGCGCTCCGGCATCGGTCAGATTCATCTGGCCCGCTGGACGGCCAGCGGCTGGCAGGACTCGGGGGTCATGAATCTGGACCCCCGCCGCGACGCCCGGTCACCCAGTCTGGCCGTGCTGCCGGGCGGCGAGATCATGCTGGGCTGGCGCGAGGACGTGAACGGTGTGTACGGGGCGCAACTGCGCCGGCTGGGAGGGCAGATGGCGCCCTGAGGCCTACTTGGTGTTCAGAAAATCCAGGATTGCCCGCGCCAGCCCCTGCGCGATCTTCTCGCGGTAGGCGGGGGTCGCCAGCCGCGGCCCCTCAGTTGGGCTGCTGCCGAAACCGATCTCGGTCAGGATGGCGGGGGTGGTGGGGTTGCGGATCACGTAGAAGGCGTCGGTCTGCACGCCCCGGTTGACGGCCCCGGTGTACTGCACCAGCCGCGCCTGCACCTTCTGAGCCAGTTGCCGCGAGAACGACAGCTTGGCCTGCGCCACGATGTCACCCAGCAGGCCCTGGGCGCTGTTGGCAGCCTTGCGGGTCAGCTCCTGACCCACGCTGCCGCCGCCGTTTTCCTGCACGGCGCGGCTGCGGTCGCTGCCCGCCAGCGGCTGCCCGAAGTAATACGTTTCGATGCCCTGAGCCGATGCCCCGCCCGCGTTGACGTGGATGCTGATGTACGCGCTGACCTTGCCGGTGGTGGCCAGCCGCGAGCGGGCGTCCAGATCGGTGCGCTTGTCGGCGCTGAGATCGCGGTCCGCCGTCCGGACCATCACCACGTCGACGCCGTGCTTGAGCAGTTCGGCGCGGGTGCGCAGGGCCACGTCCAGCGTTACATCCTTTTCCCGGAGCCACTGGCTGGTCATGCCTGGATCGACGCCGCCGTGCCCGGCGTCCAGCACCACGCGGGGGCGGGTCACCGTGGCCGCTACTGTGGTGGCGGCGGCCACCGGAGCCGTGACTGGCCGGGACGCCAGCGCAGCGGCGGAAGTGGGCACGTCGATCACCAGCCGGGCCGCCGCCGCGCCGCTTCTGGGCAAGACGCTGACCTTAGTCCGGGCCGCGCTGCCGTCTCCTGCCAGCGTCACGGTGACCGTTGCGCCCGACACCGCGTAGGCCGTGACGCCCTCCGCCTTCAGCGCCCCCTGCTCGGCCTTGAGCTTGACATCCAGCTTGACGCTCACGCTGCGGCCCGCCGCCGTGACCCTGGAGGCGCTGTTGCCCGGCAAATCGAAGACCAGCCGCGTGAAGCCGTCATGGGCGCCCACGCGCGGAGCCGCGGCGGCGAGGGAAAGAAGGGTCAGTGTCCACAGCAGGCCCGCAAAACGAAGCAGTGAACGGAAGGAAAACGCAGCGCCCCGGGGTGCAGGGCACAGAACAGACAGAGGAGATGAAGCGATCACTACTCCGGAGTCTAACGCCCCCATCGTCAGGGCCGGTTGAAAGGCCATGAGAGCGCCGCCGGGAAGGGGAAGGCGACTCCTGAATCAGGTCTGACTGGCCCCCTCACGCCGCTCAGGCGGGGGCGGGTACGGTGAGAGCATGAAACTGTCCTTCTCCTCTTTCCTGGCCGCCGCAACGCTGGGCCTGCTCACCCTCAGTCCGTTCACGGGCGGCCAGGCGGTCACCTTCGGCGGCCTGAACGTCACGCCGCGTGGCCCGCAGAACCTGAATCTGGACACCGGCATCACCGAACTGCCCCAGGGCGGCACGGCCACCGATAACAAGGGCGGCCTGAAACTGGTGGCCGGGGCAATGACCCTGAATCCCGGCAAGACCCTGACCGCCCAGAACGCCGTCCTGACCACCAAGCAGGGCGGCACGCTGCGGGCCGCCCAGGTGATCTATGACCTCAAGTCCTCCACTGTGACCGCGACGGGAAGCGTGACGTACAACGACGCCCGCTTCAAGAACCTCAGCGCCCCAAGCGTGATCCTGAATGTGGGCAGCGCGTTCGTGACCGCCCTGGGCGGTGTCAAGGCAGACCGACCGGCCCTGAATGGCGCAGCACTGGTCTTCGACCTGAACACCATGCAGGCGGTCTTGACCGGACCCTACAGCGCAAAGCAGGGCACTCTGAACGCCTCGGCGGACGCGGCGGGCCGCCTGCTGCTGGTCTTCGGCGGGAATCAGGTGGTGCGTTCGTCGACCAGCCCGGACGCCGCGACGCTGGGGCGCTTTACCCCGTACTTGAAATAAAACAGGCACGGTGAGGGCAGCTCCCGCGCGCGGCTAGGCGTTCGGCTTGAGGAGATGCCCCAGACAATGCCCGTAACTCACGCCCTGGCGCGCGTCGGCCACCAGATCGGCCACGCTGAACTCCTGCAACACGCCCAGCATCGCGTCGCGCATGCGGGTGTAGACCGTGGCGCGGACATGGCATCTGGACTCCTCCGGGCAGGATTCGTGCCAGTTGAGACTGATGCAGCTCAGGGGCGCGACCGGGCCGTCGATGGCGCGGACCACCTCGCACAGGCTGATCAGCCCGGCCTTGCGGGCCAGCGCGTAGCCGCCGCCGATGCCCTTCTTGCTTTTCACCACGCCCTTGTTGCTCAGCGCCGCCAGGATGCGCACCAGATACGGACGGTGGACCCCGGTGGCCTCGCTGATCTCCTCGCTGGACACCCAGCGCGCGGCGTCCTGTGTCCCCAGAAAACCCAGGGCCTGAAAGGCATACACGTCGGTGGCCGAAAGCCGCATAGGAAGGAGTCTAGAGCAGATGAGAGCGGGGCAGCCTCCATGCCCTCTCTTTTACTCCCCGTACTGCTTGCGCAGGTACGCCAGCGCCACCGGATCGAACCCGCCGCCGGCCACCCAGCGCTCCTCCAGATTCTCGGTGCCGTACAGCGCCCAGGCGGCGGCCTCGGTATCGGCATCCCAGAGGCCAGCGGGCAATGAGACGGCGTGGCCCTGGCGGATCAGCAGCGCGCGCAGCCAGTTCAACTCCCCCTCGGTCAACTCGCGCGTCTCCGTGGGCCTGCCGAACAGCAGATCGAACATGTCCAGCAGCCGCTCCAGCTCGGCGCACGGATCGGTATGATCGTCGGCGCGCAGGTTGACCCAGTCGTCGGTCAGGCCGCCGTAGCCCCGGCCCGGCCCGGCGCACAGCAGCGCGGCGGACTGGCGGCCTCGCTTGTCGCCGCCCGCGCTGTCGCCAGCCCGCAGGGCGGCCAGCAGGCGACGCGGCAACGGTTGACCCTCCGCCGCGGTCCAGCCTGCATGCATCGCCTCCACGACTTCCGGCCCGGTCAGAATATTGCCCTGGATCGCCACGTCCGCTCCCGCGACGCCGCCCGCCCAGGCGTGGCAGTCGGGGCCAGTAAAGGTCACACTTCGCCCGTCCGCGCCCACGATGCCGAACTGGCGATGGGCGATGCCCGGGTCCTCGGCCTTGAAGCGGGCGCCCACCTCCTGCGGCGACAGGCCCTCCGAGAGCAATCGCAAGCCATCGGGGCCGAAGTTGGGATTGACGTAGCTCTGGGTGGCCACCGCGCCCACGCCCGCCCGCACGAAGGGGACGAGCGCGCCCACCGCCAGAAATTTGCTGGCCACCGCCACTCCCAGATCGCCCGTTGCCGCGTCGCGCCCCACGATGGAAAAGGTCATGCCCAGAGGCTAGCAAGCGGTAGCCTGTCCGCATGCTCATTGCGGCCCTGAACGGCAACCGAAGCCCCAACGAACACCCGGAGGTTCCCGTGACCCCCCAGCAGCTCGCGGCAGCGGCGCGCGAGGCGGTGGAGGCTGGGGCGGACGCCCTGCACGTTCACCCCAGAAATGCGGCGGGGGTGGAAAGCCTGGAGGACGCGGATGTGGCAGGGGCGCTGGCAGCGGTACGCGAGGCCTGTCCAGGCGTCCCCGTGGGTGTGTCCAGCGGCTGGTGGATCCTGCCGGACGCCGGGGCGAGGCTGGCCGCCGTGCGCGCCTGGACCGCGCGGCCCGATTTCGTCTCCGTCAATTGGCACGAGGAGGGGGCGGCTGAACTGGCCGCAGCGCTGCTGGACCGTGGGATTGGCGTGGAGGCCGGCCTGTGGACGGCAGACGCAGTCAGGGCATTCCTGACGTGGTCCCGGCGCGACGAGGTGCTGCGCGTGTTGCTGGAACTACCCGATCAGCCGATCAGGAACTACAAGGCCGAACTGCAGGAGATGTTTGGCCTGCTGGAGGCCTCGGATCTGGACAGGCAAGTCGTGCTGCATGGCCTGGGCGAGAGCGCCTGGCCGCTGCTGCGCGAGGCGGCGCGGCGCGGGCTGGGTGCCCGCATCGGCCTGGAAGACACCCTGCTGCTGCCCGGCGACTTCGATACCGCTGGCGACAATGGGGAGCTGGTCCGGGTAGCCCGCGAAATGCTGAGGTAAGGGGGCCTAGCCGTCCGCAGGGCCTGACAGCCACCAGCGCTTCCCTTTTTCCGGCTCTTGAAAGCACCCATTTCCCACTTCAGCTCCGCTTGAATGCCCAGGTGTTCCCAGCGCCGTTCAAACAGAGCCCGTTTTAGACCTCCTTCCCACCTCCACAAGTGTTAGCCTCGCGCACGATGCTCACCTTCGCCCAAGCCGTGACCGAGCGCACCCTTCGCCTGAACACTCGCCTGTGCGTGGGCCTGGATCCGCGCCGGGACGCCTACCGCGACGCCGCACACCTCAGGAGCCATACGCTGGAGGTGCTGGAGGCCTGCGCGCCTCTCGCCGCCTGCGTCAAGCCGCAGTTTGCCTTTTACGAGGCGCTGGGGGTGGAGGGCATGACCATTCTGGAGGAGGTCTGCGCCGCCGCCCGCACGCTGGGCCTGCCCGTTTTGCTGGACGCCAAGCGCGGCGACATCGGCAGCACGGCGCAGGCCTATGCGCAGGCGTGGCTGAGCGGGCGACACGCGGGCGCGGCGCTGACGGTCAATCCCTTCCTGGGCTTCGAGACGCTGACCCCCTTCGTGGACACGGCCCGCGAGACCGGCGGAGCGGTGTTCGTCCTGGTGAAAACCAGCAATCCCGGTCAGGTCGACTTGCAGGGCAGCGGCGTCAGCGAGCGGGTGGCGGTGGAGATCAAGCGCCTGAATGCCCAGGACTCAGACCTGCAGGCGCAGGAAGGCCCCTACGGCACGGTAGGCGCGGTGGTGGGCGCAACGCATGCGGCGGACCTCGCCACCTTCCGGGCGCTGATGCCGCGCTCGCTGCTGCTGCTGCCCGGTCTGGGCGCACAGGGGGGGGCCGCCGCCGACTTGAAAGGGGCCTTTCACGAGGGCGGTACGGGCGCCCTTGCCAGCGCCAGCCGGGGCGTGCAATACGCGGACGGCCTGAGCGTGAAGGCCAGCGTGGCGGCAGCGCGGAGCTTCAGGGACGAGCTGAACGGGGTACTGGGGGGATAACGACCTGACCGTCCCACCGCCAGGAGACTGGGCGGTGGAACGGTCAGACTTTGGACCTTCTCTAGATCCCGGCCAGCAGACGCTCCACATCGTCCAGCGTCGTGTAGTGCGCAGTGCTGACGCGCACGATGCCTTCGGGATACAGACCCAGATCCTTGAGCGGCTGCACGGCGTAGAAGTGTCCTGCGGCCACGTCCACCCCAATGGCGGTCAGCCGAGCAGCGGACTGCTCCGGCGTCTCGCCGTCCACGCGGAAGGCCGCCGTCCCCACGCGGCCGGTCATGTCCTGAGGCCCGTAGAGGGTGACGTTGTCCATCGCGGCCAGCCCGGAAATCAGGCGCTCGGCCACCGGCTTCTCCAGTTCGGCAATCCGGGCATAGGCGGACACCAGCGCGGCCCGCGTCAGTTCCCCGGAGTCGCCCAGCTCACGCAGGTAATCCAGCGTGCCCAGCCAGCCGGCCAGCAGTTCGAATTGCGGCGTGCCGTGCTCGATGCCCGTGATGTCGCCGTCCGGGACGAAACTCAGCTTGGGCCACGGCAGATGCGGGCGGTGTTCAGGGCTGATCCACAGCGCTCCCAGGTGTGGGCCGAACACCTTGTAGGGGCTGAACATCACGAAATCCGCGCCCCAGGCCTCCACGTCCGGCAGCGTGTGCGGCGCGGCGTGAACGGCGTCCACAACCGTCCAGCCACCTGCCGCCCGCACCTGGGCCGTGACGGCGGGAATGTCCACGGCGACGCCTAGCGCGTTGCTGGTCGCCGTGACCGACACCAGACGGGTCCGGTCCGAGAGCAACCCTGCCAGATCGTCGGCGTGCAGGTACATCTCGGGTTTGCGGGCGTGCCAGACCTTGACCGTCACGCCCACGCGTTCCAGCTCGCGCCACGGGCTGGCGTTGGCCTCGTGTTCCAGGCCCGACACGATCACCTCGTCCCCCGGCCCCCACATGCGGGCGAAGGCGGCGGACAGGCGGAAGGCCAGGGCCGTGGCACTCTGCGCCAGGGCCACGTCTTGCGGCTGGGCATTCAGGAACAGGGCGGTGGCCGCGCGGGCACGGTGCTTGAGGGCCAGGATATCGGCCCCCGGCTGGTGCCCCGGCATGGCGTTCGTCGCGCCGTAGCGCATCAGGTGTGCGGTGATGGCCTCGATGGCGCGCAGGGGCAGCAAGCCGCCCGCCGCATTGTCTAGGTAGGCCCGGCCCGCCAGGAGCGGGGGAAACTGTTCACGGAGACGGGGGGCCAGGGCCGGTGTCGCAGTGGTCATGCCCAGAGTGTAGGCCCACCTGGGGTACTCAGCCCCTGCACGCGCCGCTTTAACCTCCAGTTGTTCACTCTTTGGTGTGATGCGCCCTCTCATGCGCTCCCCCTATCTTTTACGAATGAGTTTCGTCCGCAAACCTCGCCCCTATTCTTCGGGGCTGCCGTCGGTGGGGCTCCCAGGTGGGGCGCGGGAGGGGTCGCGGCCGGACAGAATCCGGACAGAGCCGGCCAGAAAAAAACCAGGGCCACGTTACGTGCGCGGTCCCCGTCCGGCCATGAGCTGGGCCGGGGCGGTCACGGGACTGGCGGTGCTGGGCACGGCGTTGGTGATTCTGGTGGGCGCTTCGGGGCTGTGGAACAGCGTGGCGCGGGACTGGCAGTTCCGCTCGGCGGCGGCGGGCGTGACCGACGTGGCCCGCTGAGGCTGATGGCCGTGACTTCAAGGCAGACCGGTCCAGGGCGGAGGCTCAATTTCTGGCGCAACCCCTGGCCACGCACCCCATTCGTGCGGCGTCCGGGGGGGCGCTGGACCCTGCGGCGCATCCTGCGGGCGGCGCTGGCCACCGTGGGCGCATTGACGCTGGGGACCATGCTTCTGGGCGTGGCGGGCGCGTGGAGCAGCGGGGCCTTCGTCCGCGTGTGGAACCTGCGTTCGGAACTGCGGCCCATCGAGGTGCAGGACCGCCGCGGCCAGCCGCTGGGCGTGATCGACCATTGCCGCGAGGGCCAGACCACCAACGCCGTGCCATGCCGCGAATCGCTGAGCGTGCCGCTGACCGGCGTCTCGCCCTCGTTTCTGCTGGCCTACGTGGCGAAGGAGGACGTGCGCTTCTTCTCGCACGTGGGCGTGGATCTGGGCCGCCTGCCGCGCGCCCTGCTGAGTGGCTCGGGTGGCAGCACCCTGACCATGCAGTTGCTGAAGAACAATGTGCTGGCCGGGCATTTCGACTACGACACGGACCGGCACGGACTGGGCCTGGTGATGACCCGCAAGGCCACCGAGTTCGTGCTGGCCCCGCTGGTGACCCTGCGCTACGGACGGCAGGAGGTGCTGGCGATGAGCGTCAACAGTCTGCCGTGGATCGGCATCGGCCAGCGCAAGGGCGTGTACGACGCGGCGCGGGCAGTGTTCGGCGTGGATCCGGCAGACCTGAACCTGGCGCAGAGTGCCTTTCTGGTGGGCCTGCTGCCTGCGCCGGGACGTTATCTGGTGGCGGCGGACACCCCGCCCGAGACGGCCACCGCCCGCTTTCGCTGGATGCGTTCCCAGCAACTGCTGACCCTGCGAATCCTGCGCTCCAACGGTCTGATCTCGGAGAACGAGTACCTGGCGGCGGCCTCCGTTCCCTTGCAGCCCCGGCTGTGGCGCGCCGAGTACGCCGGAAGCGGCGGCGACCTGCGGATCGTGAGTGCGGCCCGCAATCCCGACTACCGCAACGAGCCTGAACCCGTGTGGGCCATGCAGGAACTGGTGCGGCGCGAGTTGCGGGCCGCCGGCCTGAATCCCAGCAAGGTGGGGCGCGTGGTGCTGACCATTGACGCGCGGGCGCAGGCAGAGCTGTCGCGGCGTGTAAGCGGTGAGGGGGCCACTGGCCTGCGTCCTCCCGGCATCGCCGAGGGCGCAGCCGTGGTGGACGTGCGGGGCGGCGGCATCGTGGCGCTGGCCAGCAGCACTGGAGGCAACCAGAACAGCGACGCCGGGCGGCAGTGGGCGGCTTACGCCCAGAGACCGGTCGCCAGCACGGTCAAACCGCTGCTGTATGCCACGGCATTTGGCAGCGGCGACGGAGATCTTAACCAGTTCAGCACCTTCACGGACACGGCCACCCGCTACGGCTCGCAGGCCATCGGCAACAATTCCGGCACCTTCTTGGGCCGAGCCATGACCGTGCGCGAGGCCAACGCCCGCAGCCTGAACACGGTCGCCGTGCAGGTGGGCACCGGGCGCGAGGCGGCCCTGCGAAAGGTTCTGGCGGGCGTGAATTACAGCGAGGACAGCGCCAACCGCTCCAGCCCGGCGCTAGGGACGTACCGGGCCTCACCGCTGACGGTGGCGGCGGCCTACAGCAGCTTCGCCAACGGCGGCACGCTGTGCCCCCCGCACCTGCTGGCCGAGGTGTACGGAGCTGGTGACAAACCGCTGCCCCTGCGCCGGGTGGGGTGCCAGCCGCTGTGGGATCCGGTGGTGGCCTACGAGACCTTCGACATGCTGACGGGCGCGGTGAACGACCCTGCCGGACACGTCCCCTTCCTGCGCCCCACCCTGTTCCAGCGCCTGAGCGGCAAGGCCATGCCGCTGGGCGCGAAGTCCGGCACCACCGACGACATCAACGACACGTGGTGTGCGGGCGTGACCCCGCAGTACGCGATGGCCGTGTGGATCGGCGACCCCGATGGCCGCCAGAGCGTGCCGGTGAACCTGTACCGCGAACAGGCCGCCTGCCGCGAGATCGGCCTGCTGCGCGATCTGCCGCACGACCTCAGGACGGTAGAGGTTCCGCCGGGGATCACGCGGGTGGGCGGTGTGGCGGTGCCGATTCCGGGGTTGAATCCGAGAAATCCAGTGCCGCCAGGATGAGGCGCCAGAAGACGCCGAGACGCCCATTCCTGCGCCCTGCCCCGACTTCCCACTGAGCTTCCCAATCTCTTTTTCCACACCACAAATCTTCCGAAGGAGCCTGCCATGTCCCCTCTCCCCTTTCTCTCCCTGTTGCCCCTGCTGTCTCCCACCCCCATGAGCGCTGGAACGGTGCTGGGGCTGAGCACGCCGCCGCTGCATTTCGTGATCGCCGCCGATATGACCGGCAGCAGCAAGAACCCCGCCTACAAGTACGCCGATCAGGCCCGGGTGCTGTCGCAGAGCATCATGCTCAATCAGGTGCGTTCGGGCGACACGCTGACCCTGCTCCGCATCTGCGAGGGCGTGCAGACGGTGGCCGACTTCAAATTCCTGTCCAAGAACGGCGCGAGGATGGGCAAGGCCGATATCCTGCGCTACACGGGCGCCTTGACCCAGCCGTGTACCGGACGGGGCAGCGCCATCACCGCCGGACTGAGCAAGGCCAATGCGCTCTTGGCCCGAACTGCGGGGGTGGGCAGCGTGGTGGTGCTGTTCAGCGACGGCGCCCTGCTTGACGATGCGGGGCGCGCCAAACTGCCAACCGTGTTCGGCAAGCTGCTGGGCAGCAAGGACACCCGGCAACTGTTCTTCGCGGGCTTAAGCCCGGAAAAGGACAGGAACGGCAACTCCATCCGGGACGGTTTCGTGGGGGCGCTGGGCAAGGCGGGCGACGACGCGCGGGTGCTGATGGCAGGCGCATATGACCTGAACAACGTCTACCCCACCTTTGCCGACGCCGTGAAGAAAGCCAGGAGGTAGGGCCATGTCGGACGTAAAGCTCTCCAAACCCGAAGCGGAGCTGACCTCGCCGGAGCCCTCAGCCGTTCCGTCATTCAGCCCCTCAGACCCGGTGGACCCCGGAACCTTTGATCTGGCCAGCTACGGGGCCGCCCTCCCGCGCCCGGAAGCGCTGAGCGCCGAGCAGTTCCTGCCGGTGCTGACGCCCGCGCACTTCACCGAACTGCTGGACGATCTGCGCGGCGAATTGCAACTCGTGCCCGACGAGGCCGCCCGCAGCGCGCTGACCTCGCGGGCGCGAATCCTGCGGCTGAACGTGGAGCAGTACCGCATCAACTTCGAGACCGCCCGCGTGACGGTCAACCGCGTACTGGCCGAGACGGGCGTGGGCGTTCGCGGCTCTTGGGCGCGGCAGCAGGACCACCTCAATTTCATGAACGCGGCCAGCGGCGATGTGGAGCGCGAATACCTGCGCGCCACCGAGGAAATCGAGCGGGCGCGCCAGCAGCGTTTCGAGGCGCTGACCAGTTCCGGCGTGCCCGTGGACGTCGATAGCGCCGAGGCGTTCTATCAGGAACAGGCGCTGGCCGAGCTGGCACGTGAGGGCCACGCACTGCGTCCACCGGAAGGGCGTTCGGGCAGCAAGAAGGTCTTCAATGCCTTCGCGGTGTTCAGCAAATTCTTCGTGGGCATCATCAGTGGGGTCAGCATCAATCTGCTGTTCAATCCGGAAAGTCGGCTGTACATGACCATCATCGCCCTGACCGCCGGGATCATGTTCAGCGTGCTGCTGCTGTGGCTGGTAGACGAGCTGGCGTACCGTGCCAAGCTGGCGGCGCGCACCCCCGGCATGGCGCGGCCCGGCGCGTACATCGGCGGCATCCTGGCCGTGACCGCGCTGTATCTGGGCGTGGAAGGCTACCTGAACTGGGACGGCATCCTGCGCGTGACCCAGCAGATCGCCGCCAACGCCGCGCAGCAGGGCCAGCTGACCGATCTGAACGCCCTACCCGACACGCCCACGGAGCCGCAGCACTGGTCTTTGCTGGTGTTCACGCTGGCCCTGGTCAGCATGGCGGCGGGCGCCGCGTTCATCCAGGGCCGCGAACGCGCCCGCGCCCTGCTGGAGCGTGAGCGGCTGGCCGCCAGGGTGGCCGAACTGAAGGCAGACGGTAGATTCGCCGCCGTGGCCCGCGCCGCCGATCATGTGGGCTATCTGGAGACGGCCCGCGATCGCCTGGCCCCCCCACGCGACGTGACCAGCCCCGATCACGCCCGCCTGAACGAGCGTGTCCTGAACCACTGGGAGCAGGAGCGCGAGGGGCAGATCCAGAGCGTCGCCGCCGAGCTGGTGCGCGAGGCCCGCGCCGTGCAGGATGCCCTGGAAGCCTTCGCGCAGGATCTGACCGGGGCCAGACACCCGCAGGAGCGGCGGCGGTTCGGCTTTCTGTAGAGGGAGAGTGGCGGTTGAGAACGCCGGCGGCCCCGGCTCAACCTGCCAGCGCCTCCAGCCCATCCGCCACCACCGACAACGGTTGAGTGGCGTCGAGTTCTGCCGTGGCCGTCGCCCGCAGCAACGGCTCCACAGTGTCCAGATGCTCCAGCACCAGCGCTCTCTCCTGGGGCGACTTCCCGTAGGGATTGTTCCTGCGGGTGGCGATGCGCTCCAGCAGGACGGCGGCAGGGGCGCTGAGCAGAACCACGGCGTCGAACCGGGGATAGAAGCGGCCCTGGTTGGATTTGCACCCCGCCACGAACAGCGCTCCATTCGCGTGACTGGCCAGCAACCCGTCCATGCGGTCCTCCCGCCACACCCAGTCGCGCGCTCCCCGCGCGTCCATGACCCACTCGCACCACTCGTCCGAGTCGGTATCCACAGTGCGGTGGCCCCGACGTGCCAGTTCCTGCAACACGCTGGATTTCCCGGTGCCAGACATGCCGGTGATAAGAATTCGGGTCATGTCAGGACTTTAACCGGGGGTGGCCGCCTCCGGTGGCCCGCACCCTTGAGTCCCCATCCCCCGCGCTAAACTTCCCGAATGACTGCTCCGTCCCCGACTCTGTCCACCGCCGAGATTCGCGAGAAGTTCCTCAGTTTCTTTGAGAGCAAGGGCCACCTGCGCCTGCCCAGCCACAGCACGGTGGCCCCCGATCCCACGACGCTGTTCACGGTGGCGGGCATGCAGCCGTTCAAGGCGCAGTTCATGGGCGCACCCGCCAAATTCGAGCAGGGGACTTCCCGGCGGGTCACCACCGCCCAGAAGTGCCTGCGAATCGGCGACATCGAGAACGTGGGGCGCACACTGAGGCACTGCTCCCTGCTGGAGATGCTGGGCAACTTCTCGTTCGGCGACTACTTCAAGCGCGAGTCGCTGACCTGGGCCTGGGAGTTCCTGACCGCTCCCGAATGGATGGGCCTGGACAAATCGAAGCTGTACGCCACCATCTACGAGGACGACGAGGAAGCGTATGAGATCTGGACGCAGGAGATCGGCCTGCCCGCAGACCACATCCTGCGCTTCGGGGCCGACGAGAACTTCTGGCCCGCCGACGCGCCTGCCGCCGGCCCGAACGGCCCCTGCGGTCCTTGCAGCGAGATCTTCTATGACCGGGGGCCAAAGTACGGCGACGACACCTGGGCCGACTACGCCGAGACCCGCGAGAGCGCGCGCTTTCTGGAAATCTGGAACAACGTGTTCCCGCAGTATGACCGCCAGGAACCCCTCTCCGACGGCACGCCGACGCTGGTAGACCTGCCCTTTAAGAACATAGACACCGGCATGGGCCTGGAGCGCATCGCCACGGTCGTGCAGGACGTGTACGACTTCTACAGCAACGACGTGTTCGGCCCGATCATCGCACGGGTTGTCGAGCTGTCCGGCCACCCCTACGAGGGACCGCAGAACGTCTCGCACCGCGTCGTGGCCGAGCATGTGCGCAGCGTCAGCATGATCATCGCGGACGGCTCTACCCCGAGCAACACCGGGCGTGGCTATGTCATCCGTAAGATCCTGCGCCGCGCTTCCCGCCACGCCTACCTGCTGGGCTTGAAAGAGCCGACGCTGTACAAGCTCGTGCCGCTGGTGGTGGAGAGCATGGGCGACGCCTACCCCGAATTGCGGACCGAGCAGGCACGGGTAGAGGCGACGATTCAAAGCGAGGAAGAACGCTTCCTGAAGACCCTGGAAGGCGGCATCCAGCGCCTCGGCGGGCTGCTGGAAGGCATGCAGAGGGGCGCAGTGCTGGGCGGCGAGGACGCCTTCATCCTCTACGACACCTACGGCTTTCCCGTCGACCTGACCAAAGAAATTGCCGAGGAATACGGCGTCAGCGTGGACGAGGCCGGGTATGCCGAGAGCCTGGAAAACGCCCAGAACATCGCGCGGGCGGGCAGCAAGTACGGCAAGTCCGAACTGTTCGGGGCGCAGGAGGCCCTGGAAGACCTGTCGCCCACGCAGTTTGTCGGTTACGACGAGCTGGAGGCCGACGGCGAGGTGCTGGCGCTGCTGGTGGGGGGCGAACGTCTGGGCCAGCTGGCGGCGGGCGACGAAGCCACCGTGGTGCTGTCACGCACCCCCTTCTACGCCGAGGGCGGCGGCGAGGTGGGCGACACCGGACGCCTGGAATGGGACGGTGGCACCGGTATCGTGCGCGACACCCGCAAGACCCCCGGGGGCGTGTTCCTGCACGATGTGGCGATCGAGGCAGGCGAACTGAAGACCGGCCAGAGGGTGCGCAGCGTGGTCTCGGGCGAACGGCAGGCGACGCAGCGCCATCACACCGCCACCCACCTGCTGCACGCTGCGCTCCGGGCGGTGCTGGGCTCGGGGGTGCGGCAGGCCGGGTCACTGGTGGCCCCGGATCGCCTGCGCTTTGACTTCTCGCACGGCGCGGCCATGACCGCCGACGAGATCGCCAGTGTTGAGCGACTGGTTTCCCGCTGGGTCAGCGCCAACTTCCCGGTGACGTGGCAGGAAATGCCGATTGCCGAGGCGCGGGCGGCAGGGGCCACCGCCCTGTTCGGCGAGAAGTACGGCGACACCGTGCGTGTGGTCCGCGTGGGCGGCGACGTGTCCTACGAGGGACAGGCTGTGGCGAGCATGGAGCTGTGCGGCGGCGCGCACGTGAGCCGCACCGGAGATATCGGCGCGTTCGTGATCCTGAGCGATGAGAACGTGGCCGCCGGGGTGCGCCGCATCGAGGCGCTGGCGGGCGAGGCGGCCACCGCGTGGCTGCGCGAACGCCTTCAGGGGGTGGCCCGCGTGTCCGCCCTGCTCAACACCAGCCCCGACGGTCTGGAAGGCCGCGTGTCTGGCCTGCAGGCCCAGCTCAAGGCTGCCGAGAAGGAGACGGGGGCGGTGCGCCGTCAGCTGGCCGAGGCGCAGATGGGCGGCGGGGGTGGCGCAGCTTCCCCGGTGCGTGAACTGGGCGGCTTCAGGGTAGCGTCCCTCAAGCTGAGCGGCATCGAGGGCAACGAACTGCGCGGCGCGGCGGACACGCTGCTGGACCAGAGCGGAGCCGATCTTGTCGTCATTGCCGGGGACAAGGGACTGGTTGTTAAGGCGACCAAAGACGCCGTGGGCCGTGGGGCACATGCCGGGCAAATAGTGGGCAAGCTGGCCGCGGCGGGCGGCGGCAAGGGCGGCGGGCGCCCCGACATGGCCCAGGCGGGCATTACGGATGCAGGGGCGGCGCTCGAAGCCCTGGAGACGGCGTTCTGAACCCGGTTCACCGGCGGTGATGGCCTCAGGTCACCAGTCAGGAAAGAGAGGTGGCGCTCAGGGTATTAAACCTTGAGCGCCACCTCTCTTTCCTGGTCCTCTGGAAGAAAACTCCATCACTTTAAGGAAATCCGGACCTCGTTGCCCGCACTGTCCTCGGCGCTAATCAGCTCGCCGGGGGGCGGATCCGCTTCGATCAGCAGTTGGATGGTCTCCAGGCTGAATCCTGCACTCTCCAGCGCCGCAATGCCGTGCGGCGGGATCAGCCTTTCCAGATGCGGCGCGAGGCTGACCGGCAGATTGGCGTTGTACTCGTCCCCTGCCGCGGATTCCACCTGAATGCGCAGGATACGGGCCGAGCCGGAGCGGGCGGGCCCGTAGCCGTACTCATACTGGGGCTTCTTGCCTTCCACCACGCCCTCAACGGCGCGCTCGACAGTTTCAGCGATACGGTCAACCATACCCTCTATTCCTCCTCTGCCCGGGCGGGGGCGTGCGCCGCCGTCCCAGGTCCAGGCTGGCCCACGTGGACCACCTTCAGTCCCAAAGTTTCCGGACGGCTGGGGCGGGCGGGGCGGGGCGGGCGGCACATCTCGCACGCCGCGCAGCAGCAGCAGGTGTTCAGCCACCTGCCCGGTGTCCAGCTCGTCACGGTTCAGCAGCGAGTCGATCAGTTCGCGGTCACTGTCGGTCAACGCCAGCTTGGTGCTCAGGGCGGCCAGCAGCGGCCCGGCATCCTCCAGGGTCAGGCGGCCCGCGCGGACCAGATCGAGAAGACGTTTGACCTTTTCTTTCATGGGGAAATCCTTTGTTGGGACGGGGTTCATGGCAGATCCGGCTGCGCGGGGCGGCGGCTGAACCCTGACGTGTCGGAAGCGGAGACCAGATGAGCCTGCCCACTCGAGATCAGCACCCGGCCGCGCAGCCCGCTCCCGTCCGCCCGCGCCTGCCGCGACATGTGCTGGGCGTACCACTGCTCAGGCGTGCGCTGCCACAGCGCGCACAGACGCTGCCAGAGCCTGCCAGCCAGCCCGAGACTGGGCCGTTCGGGATTGTGCAACCCAGTGCCGGTCTCTACGGCGACCTGTCGGACAGGGTGAGCCACGATGCGGTAGCCCCTGGCCGCACGGCTGGGTGGACGCTGGGCACTTGGAGACAGCGAGATGCGGGCCGGACGGGGAGTCGAGGTAACGGTCATCTTGAATCCTCCAGGGACGCGGGATCAGGCGCTGGGCAGCGCGGGCAGCGGGCCGTTATTCGGTGAGCAACTTGACCTGTCCGGCGGCCACGCGGCACGACAGGAAGGCCTCGCCGCCACCGAGCTGCCCGGTGTGATGCGTGTTCATAAAGCCGCCGCTCTTGTGGGTGGAAAAGTCAGCCTTGAAAGCGCCCACGGTCACGTCGGCCTCCACGCGCAGGCTGCTCCCGGGAAGCAGGTGCAGACTTGCGTTTCCGGCGTTGACCTCCAGGCGGTGATCGCCCCCTGAGAGCACCCCGGCCCACTTGAGATTGCCGCCGTTGACACTGGCATTCAGGCTGTGCGCGCCGGTCAGCGACAGGTTGCCCCCATTGACGCTCAGGTGCGTGGGACCGCCCATCTCGGCTGCGGTCAGGTTGCCGCCGTTGACCTCGGCTTTCAGGCTCGCGGCGCGGCCCATGCGGATGTTGCCGCCGTTGACCTCGGCGTGCATCTCGCCGCCCACATCGGGCAGGGTCAGGTTGCCGCCCTCCACCGTGGCGCGCACATGCCGTGCCGCGAAGGGCAGCGCCAGGATGGCCTTGAGGTTGCCCCAGTGGCCATGGTGGAAGTGGTCCACACGCTGCACCTGCCAGCCTTTTGGCGTTCCGGTCAGACGCAGCATGCCGTCCTCGTTGGCGCTCAGATGCGGCGCGGCCAGTGAGGCGTCATGCAGAACCGTCAGGGTGTAGCCGCTGACCTTGAGCATCAGATCCGGCGGAACGTCGCTGGCGCTGTGCGCCTGTTCGGCGGGCATTACGGCCTCGACGGGCGAGCCCTCCAGCAGCCCTGCGGCCTCCTCGGCGGTGAGTTTGCCTTCGGCCACCAGACGCTGAACCTGCGAACGGAAATCCTCGGCGGGCTGTTGCTGTTCATTCATATCCGTCTCCTTGAGAGAATAGAAACACAGATTTACCAGAATGTCAATACAGAATTGATCATCTGATTCCGAAGGTTAGATTCCTGGTGTCTGGGAGGCGATTTTCAGGGATTGTGAACTCAGTACAGAATGAAGTTAGAAATCAGGTCCTTCTATTCAGTGGGTTTGAACCCCATAGTCAGGCCATGGGAATGCCGTCGCCGCGCATCGGCCACCCCACTCCCCTATGCTTGAGCTCATGACGTTGCCCGAACTCACCCCTGCCCAGCGCACCGAAGTGGAGTTGCTGGCGCGCGGCAAGGCGGAAAAGAGCCGCACCCTGCGCGAACTGAATCTCCCCGAGACGCCGGAATCGGCCCATACCTTGCTGCTGCGCCTGGGCCTGTGGAGCGAGGCCAGAACACCGTACGCAGACCGTCTGGGGGTGACGCTAGGCCACCTGACGCTGGACGTGCCGGACTTTGCCCCCGAAGAGCGGCTGGACCTGACCCATCTGGGCGCCTATGCCATCGACGATGAGGGCAACCGTGATCCGGACGACGCGGTGGGCATCGAACCGCTGGAGGGCGGGTTGACCCGCCTATGGGTCCATGTGGCGGACGTGGCGGCTCTGGTGCCGCCGGACAGCCCGCTGGACCTGGAAGCCCGTGCACGCGGCGCAACCCTATACCTGCCGGACCAGACGATTGGCATGCTGCCCGACGCCCTGGTCGAGAAGACTGGGCTGGGACTGCACGAGACCATGCCGGCGCTGTCCATCTCGCTGGATCTGGACGCCGACGGCAACGCCGACGCCGTGGACGTGGCCCTGACCACCGTGCGGGTCACGCGTCTGACATACCAGGGCGCGCAGGCCAGGCTGGAGGCGGGCGAGGAACCCTTCGTCACCCTGGCGAGGCTGGCCCGCGCCAGCCAGGAACTGCGCGAGTCCGAGGGAGCGCTGAGCATCGATCTGCCCGAGGTGCGGATCAAAGCCGATGAGCACGGCGCAACCGTCACGCCGCTGCCCAAGCCGGAGATGCGTTTCGTGGTGCAGGAGTGCATGACCCTGGCGGGCTGGGCCGCCGCCATCTACGCCGACGATCACGACATTCCACTGCCGTTTGCCACCCAGGCCGATCCCAGCCGCGAGGTCCGGGGCGACGGTTTAGGCGTGCAGTGGGCCCGTCGCAAGACGCTGGCCCGCACCCGCTTTCAGCCGTCCCCTGGGCCACATTCGGGCATGGGGCTGGACCTGTACGCCCAGGCCACCAGCCCCATGCGGCGCTACCTGGATCTGGTGGTCCATCAGCAGCTGCGGGCCGCGCTGACGGGCCGTGAACCGCTGGACGGGCGGGCCGTGGCCGCCCACATCGCCCAGGCCACCCTGAACGCCGACGCCACCCGCCAGGCCGAGCGCCTGAGCCGCAAGCACCACACCCTGCGTTACGCCGCCGCCCAGCCTGAGCGCGAGTGGGAGGCGGTGGTGGTGGACCGCCGTGGCCCGCAGGCCACCCTGTTGATTCCCGAACTGGCCTACGATCTGCCGCTGAGCACGCCCGCGCCCGTTGGCACGACGTTGAGAGTCCGGCTGGTGGACGTGAATCTGCCTGCCCTGAGCATGCGCGCCCGCACCGTTTAGAGGCATACCTCACCTGCACCCCCCCGGTGATCGGCGGCACCGACACGTCCCACAGCTCACAAGCAACTTACTTCCCTTGAGGAAAGCCCTGTTGATACTCAGTCCAGTACAGTGAGAACAGAAATGAACTCGGGACATTTAACCCATACACGAAAAACAACGTTGAACACGCACATTTCATCCGCCGAAATCTGCTTCATCTTTCATTCATGCGCCCCTTCCTCTGCTTAAACTGCCAGACATGACCGCCGTGAGCCGGGTATTGAACGACATCGTGTCCCTGCGCATGAGCCACTGCCGCGCCGAACAGGCCGCCGGGGCCGCCCAGTATCACTTGGCGGTGCAGCACTACCGGGCCTGCCTGGAAGCCGCCGAGAGCCGCGAGGACTGCCAGGCGGTGCAGTTCTTCGCCCTGAAGCTGTCGGGCTGCTATGAGCAGATGGGTCTGCGCGACAAGGCGGCGCAGTTCCGCGCTCTGGCCAGCGTGAACGAAGAACTGCCGCCAGGGCTGCTGGGCTAGGAGGCAACCCACCGCCGCTGCGCTGCGTACTGACAACATGGTCAAGACCCTGCTGCTGACCCTGACCCTGGCGTCGCTGCCCGCCGCCGGCGCGGTCCCCCTGACCCTGCGGGCCGGGCAAACTGCGTCGCTGAACGGTACGAACATCACGTTGCTGCGCTTTAACGACAGCCGTTGCCCGCTGAAGGCCATCTGCGTGATGGCGGGCAACGTGAAGGCCAGCCTGTTTGTCGTGAACGGAAAGTCCGCGCGCCTGTACACGGTCTACCTGCCCGGCGTCCCGGTGGCGACGGCGGCCGGAGAGGTCCGCCTGCGGGCGGCAACCCGACGGGAGGGCGGCGGCGCACAGCGCCTGACCTTTGAGGTGGGGAAATAAAGTTGTCGGGACGTGGGGGCGACCTCTGCGTCACCTCTTCAGCCTGCCTCCCCTAGTTCCTGCCCGTCCCTCCAAGACCCGACTCGCTACAGTGGCCCCATGAAGTACGTGTCCACTCGCGGCCTGCGTGATCTGGGGGGCTTCTCGGATGTTCTGCTGATGGGACTGGCCCCGGACGGCGGCCTCGCCATGCCCGAACGCCTGCCCACCCTCAGCCCGGACGATCTGGAAGGGTTGCGCGGGCTGGACTACGCCGATCTGGCCTATGCGGTCATGCACCCCTACATCGACGACATTCCGGAGGCGGACCTGCGCGCCATGCTGCGGGCCACGTATCACCCGGACGTGTTCCACAGCGCCGACATCACACCGCTGACGCCGCTGGGCAACTCCGGGCTGTTCCT
This sequence comes from Deinococcus humi, assembly GCF_014201875.1. NCBI lineage: Bacteria > Thermotogati > Deinococcota > Deinococci > Deinococcales > Deinococcaceae > Deinococcus > Deinococcus humi. The sequence continues at coordinate 109,883 of NZ_JACHFL010000009.1, forward strand.
GCTGGAACTGTCCAACGGCCCCTCGCTGGCCTTCAAGGACATCGCCATGCAATTTCTGGGGCAAGTGTTCGAGTACGTGCTGGAGCGGCGGAATGAGGAGCTGAACATCCTGGGGGCGACGTCGGGCGACACCGGATCGGCAGCGGAGTACGCCATGTTGGGCAAGGCCCGCATCAACGTCTTTATGCTCTCGCCGCACGGACGCATGAGCGCCTTTCAGCAGGCGCAGATGTTCAGCCTGCACGAGCCGAACATCTTCAACATCGCCGTGCAGGGCGTGTTCGACGACTGCCAGGACCTGGTAAAAGAGATCAACGCCGACACCGGGTTCAAGGCCCGCCACGCGATTGGCGCCGTGAATTCCATCAACTGGGCGCGGGTGCTGGCGCAGGCGGTGTATTACTTCAAGGCGTATTTCGCCCTGAAGCTCCCCGCTGGGCAGCAGGTGGATTTCAGCGTGCCGTCGGGCAACTTCGGCAACGTGTTCGCCGGGTATCTGGCCAAACGCATGGGCCTGCCCATCGGGCAACTGGTGGTGGCCAGCAACGAAAATGACGTGCTGCACGAGTTCTTCTCCACCGGAGTCTACCACGTGCGGCGGGCGGCGCAGGTGGCGCAGACCTCCAGCCCCAGTATGGACATCGGCAAGGCCTCCAACTTCGAGCGCTACCTGTATCTGATCTCGGGTGCGGACGGCGCGCAGACCGGCGTGTGGTGGGCGGAGGTGGGGGGCGGGCGGCCCGTCGATCTGCGCGGCATGGCCCACTGGGACGAGGTGCGGGCGAGCGGCTTCGTGGGCGGGCGCAGCAGTCATGCGGACCGGCTGGAGACCATTCGCCGCACGGATGAGCGTTTCGGGCGCCTGGTTGACCCTCACACTGCCGACGGCCTGCTCGTGGGCGAGCGCTACGCGCGGGCCGGAGTTCCGATGGTCTGCCTGGAAACCGCCCTGCCCGCTAAGTTCGAGGACACCGTGAAAGAGGCCGTGGGCCGCACGCCGCCGCGTCCCGAACGCTTCGAGGGCATCGAGGAATTGCCGCGCCACTTCACCGTGATGGAAAACAACGCCGTCCCCCTGAAAGCATGGATCGCGCAGAAGCTCGGGCAGGCGCTGCAAGCAACACCCTGAACCCGGCACTACACTCGGGGGCATGAAGCACCTCTCCACCACCGATGTCACGCCGCGCGCCCTGGGCTTTGCCATGCCGCCCGAGTGGGAAGCGCACGCCGCCACCTGGATGAGCTGGCCTGCCGGCGATGACCTGTGGTTCGGCCACCTGGACGCAGTGCGCGCCGAGTTCGCCGGGCTGGTCCGGACGATTGCCCGCTTCGAGCCGGTGCACCTGCTGACCCGCGACGCGCAGAGCCGTCAGGACGCGGACGAACGTCTGGTGGGAGCCAACGTGACCTTCCATGACGTGCCGCTGAACGACGTGTGGATCCGGGACAACGGCCCACTGTTCGTGACCCGCAGCCCGGGGGACGTCTCCTTCGTCAACTGGCGCTTCAATGCCTGGGGCGGCAAGTTCGATTTCGCCGAGGACGACCGTGTCCCGGAAGCTGTGGCCCATATCCTGAACGCCTCCCACTGGGATGTGCCGGTGGTGCTGGAGGGCGGCGCGCTGGAGATCGGCGGCGCGGGTGTGGCGCTGACCACCCGTTCATGCCTGCTGACCGACACCCGCAATCTGGGACTGGACGCAGGCAAATACGCCGACTGGCTGCGCGAGTACCTGGGCGTAAGCAAATTATTGTGGCTGGGCGCGGGCCTGGAAAATGACCATACGGACGGCCACATTGACACCATCACGCGCTTTGCCGACGAGCGAACCATCGTGACCAGCGTGGAGGCGGATCAGATGGACCCCAACCACGCGGTCATGACGGCCAATCTGGAGGCGTTGAAAGGAATGACCGACGCGCACGGCAATCCCTTCCGCATCGTGGAGCTGCCCCTGCCCGCCGAGTATCTGGAAGGTGCGGAGGGCCGACTGCCGCCCACCTATGCCAACTTCTACATCGGCAACGGCTTTGTGGTGGTGCCGCAGTACGGCGACCCCAACGACGCCCGCGCGCTGGAGATTCTGACGCCGCTGTTTCCGGGCCGCGAGGTCATCGGCCTGAGCAGCCGCGCGATCATCGAGGGCGGCGGCTCGTTCCACTGCGTGACGCAGCAGCAGCCGGTGGGGACGGTGTGGACGGGGGAATAATGGACCTCGGCGGCGGCTACAGCGCCCGCCCCATCTCGCTGCAGGCTTACCGCGACGCCTGCGACCGACTGCAAGGGCAGATCTTCGGCGACGGCTCGCTGTACGCTTTCGGGCCTCCTGTCAAAGCGCCGCCGCCGCTGGGTGAGACGTTCAGCTGGGGCCTCTATAGGGCTGAAGAACTGATCGGCTGGAGCTTCGCGCAACAGAAGGACGAGCGCACGGTGTACATGGCCGACACGGGAATCCTGCCCGAACATCAGGGGCGCGGGCTATACACCCGCCTGCTGCCGCAGTTGCTGGACACCTTTCGGGAGGCAGGCTACAGCCTAGTCCAGAGCCACCACCGCGCCACCAACAATGCCGTGATCGTTCCTAAACTGCGTGCTGGCTTCCTTATCCAGGGCTTGAACCTGTACGAGGGCGGGCTGAACGTGGCCCTGACGCACAGCCTGGACAACACCTACCGCAAAGCCATGCACGTCCGCAGCGGCCTTCAGGCGGCGCAGGGCGAGACGGCGCGGCGACTGGGGGTGCCCTCGGAAGCCCAGACCGAAAGTGCCGTTCCCCCTGCCATTTCACTGCCGGCCGGCCAGGGCCAGGACACCGAGCTGGGCGGGGGCTACGTGCTGCGCCGCGTTCCCTACGAGGTCTATTACGACATCTACTCGGGGTTGGAAGACGCCGTTTACAGCAGCGTTTCCCTGAACTGGCCGACGCCCGCCCGGCTGGAGCCGCCCGAATATCCGCGGTATGCCTGGCTGATCGGCCACGGGGAGCAGGTGGTGGGCTGGCAGTATTCCCGCCAGTGGGACAGCCGCACGGCCTACATGGTCAACACGGCGCTGCTCCCCGCACACCGTGGGCAGGGGGTGTACACCCGTCTGCTGGCGCCCGTGCTGGCCGCGCTGAGGGCAGAGGGCTATGAGCTCGTTCGCAGTCACCACCACGCCACCAACAACGCCGTGCTGCTGCCCAAGTTGCGTGCGGGTTTTCGCCTGCAGGGCCTCCAGGTGGACGATCACGGCGTCATGGCGGTGCTGATGCTGAGCTTCGGCGGGTTGTACCGCGACTACATGGACGTTCGCAGCGGGCTGAAACGGCCCACCGGCGAGGTGGCACAGGCCCTGGCGCTGGAGAGGCCGTAAAAAGGCCCCCTGCGATAGCAGAGGGCTGAAGAGGGAATGACCGTTAGACCGTCTGCTGCGCCAGCTTCTTTGGCGCCGTTTTCTTGGCCGGGCGGTTCCTCGCCCGTTTCACGGTGGCGATGCCTGCGTCAGAGTGCAGCACCTCGCCGTACAGGTTCCACCACTGACGGGCCGTTCCCAGCTCACGGGTCAGGTTCTCGAAGCGGTAGTAGGCTGCTTCTCCACCGGGCAGGACGAAGGTAGGGGTGCCGAACACCCCCAGTTCGGCGGCCTCGGCCAGCTCGGCGCGCAGGCTGGCACGCAGGCCCGCGTCGTCCTTGCGGTCAGCGGCAAACTGTTCCAGATCGAGTTTCGCGACCCGCGCCGCCGCCATCACGGCGTCCTCGTCCATCGGCTTCTTCTCCTCGTGAACGGCGCGGAACAGCGCCAAGGTGAAGTTCCAGCTCTGCTCCTCGCCCTGCCGGGCCGCTGCCCCAGCCGCCAGGAAAGCCAGCAGACTGGTTTGCTGGGCGCGCTGGCCCGCGTCGCCGGGTTGATCGGTCAGCCACCACACCGGCTCCTGCTGGCCCGCGTTGTCGACGTGGTTGCCCTGCACCAGTGAGAAATGCCTGAGCTTGAACCCCTGCTCGCCCGCCTGACGCAGCACCTGGGCCAGTTCCACGCCGCGCCAGGCATAGGGGCACAGGAAGTCGAAGAACACCTCGTTGGACGGAACACTGGATGGGGTCATGCGGGGACGCTAGCACGCGTTCCAGGCACGGAATGTCAGCCTTCCAACCTCAGAGAGTCCGCTCACGACAGCCCAACACGGCTTTCATGGCCTCGTCGGGTCAGGAATGGTTCCAGTTGTCGGGATCGTCCGAGTCGCCGGGCGAGAGGCCCAGCACGTCGCCGTCAGTGGAGCAGCCCAAGCCCAGCACTGTGCGGTTGGCGTAGGCGAAATAGGCCGTGACCTGATTGATCTCCAGAATCTCGCCGTCGCTGAAGCCCACCTCTCGCAGGCTCTCCACATCCGCCCCGGAGACGGCGGACGGGGTGAGGGTCAATTTCTCGGCGTAGCGCAGGGCCTGTCTCTGCCCCCCGCTCAGCGGGGCAGCGTCGGGATCGCGTGCCTCGACCGCCCGGCGAATGGCGTCCGCCCGCGCGTCGTCCCCGAGCAATCGTTTCAGCCCGGCGAAGTGGTGCTCAACACAGTATTCACAGCTGTTCAGCGAACTGACCCATACCCCCAGCGTTTCCAGCAACCACTTGGGGAGCGTGTTGCCGCTGTGGTGCAGCGCAGCCTTGTACAGCGCCATATGCCCCTCCATGCTGTGGGGCCGCAGCGAGTGCATCGCCATGATGTTGTCCACGTTGTTGCCCGGCCCCTTCACGCGGTCATACAGGACTTTCAGGCGGCCGGTGGCCTCCAGATAGGGAACGGTTTGGATCCAGGGCATGGGGCAGTGTAGGCCGCCAGGAGGACTAAGCTACACCCACCATGAACCCCGACGAACGCACCGCGCAGAATGTCCGGCTGTTCGACACGCTCTCGGCCCACTACGACCGCATGGGCTTCCTGCCTCTGACGGCGCGGTACCTGGCCGGGCGGTTTGAGGCGCGCCCTGGTGAGACGCTGCTGGACGTGATGTGCGGCACCGGCACGCTGGCGCTGGCGCTGGCGGACGCGGTGGGAGCGGGCGGGCAGGTGGTGGGCGCGGACCTGTCGCCAGGGATGCTGGCCGTGGCACGGAACAGGGTGGTGGGAAAGACCAACCTCTCGTTCGTAGAGGCCGACGCGACGGCGCTGCCGTTGGTGGACATGACGTTCGACGGCGTAGCCTGCGCCTCGGGGCTGTTCTTCGTGCCGGACATGGAGGCGGCGCTGCGCGAGTGGCGGCGGGTGCTGCGTCCGGGCGGGCGGGTCGCCTTTTCCTCGTTCGGCAAGGGGCTGATGGGCGACCTGCCGGGGCGCTGGCGCACAGCCCTGGAAGGCGTGGGCTTCAATCCGGGCTTCCCGCCGCTGGGCCGCCTGCCCTCGCCGGATGCGGCGGCAGAGCTGCTGCGGGCGGCGGGCTTCGAGGAGGTCACGGTGGACCTTCGGGACTTGCCCTACCGGCTGCCCACGCCGCAACACCGCTGGGACGACATCGAGGCTGGCATGGAGGGGGCGCCGCTGGCCTCATTGCCGCCTGAAATCCGTCGCCGGCTTCAGAGTGAGCATCTGGCCGAACTTGAGGCGCTATTTGCCGGAGAGGCGCTGACCGTCCCGGTTCCGGTGCTGGTGGCCTCCGGGGTGCGGGCCCGATAAAGGGGTGGGAGACGGGCTGCACAGGTATTGGAGAAAATCGGGGACTACTCCACGGTGCCGTCCTCCGGCGGTGTGCCGTCCACAAACACGGTGTTCTGATCGGTGTAATGCACCTGTCCGGCAGGTGCTCCTCTGGGTTTCCAGACGTACTTGATGCGGGTGTAATCCACGCCCACGTTGCTGCTACCGCGCGCCTTGCTGTGCGCGGCGGCCAGCCGGGCCGCGTACAGGATGTCGGGTTGTGCCAGCTCCTTGCCACCAGTCCGCACGATGACATGGCTGCCGGGGTAGCCCTGCGCGTGGAACCAGTAGTCCATGCTGCGCCCGATGCGGTGCGTCAAGGTGGCATTTTCCTTGTTGTTGCGGCCCACCAGCACCTCGTAACCGCCGGGGGTGGTGAAGCGCAGGCCGTACTGGCTCTTCTCCGGGCGCTCGGACTGCAGGGTGGAGGCCAGCGCGTCCAGTTCCTCCAGGCTGGCGTGTTCCAGCTGCGTTACGCGCGCCTCGGCCTCGGCCAGTTCGGCACGCAGGGTCTCCTCGCGCTCCAGCAGGCGTTCGTACACGTCCTCGCGGCGGCGGGCACGGCCATAACGTTTCTCAGCGTTCTGCACGGCGCTCAGGCTGGGGTCAAGGGCCACCGGGCGCGGACCGCTGCCGTCGAAGGCGGGCAGTTCGGCGCTTGAGCTCCCTGGTTCCACCGTGGAGGCGTAGGCCATCAGCAGGTCCGCTTCCTCGCGGTCTATCGCGGCGGCGTCCAGGCCTGCCTCGGCGCGGGACACGTCGGCCAGCTGGTTGCGGATCAGGGTCAGGCGCTTGCCCAGCGGTTCGGCCAGGGCTTTGCGCAGTGCGGCGGCCTTCTCGCTGCGGGCGGCCTCGCGGGCGCCGTCCTGCATGACGCCCTCGCTGACGGTGGGATCGGCCACCAGCGAACGCAGGGCAGCCAGGGCCTGCGGCCAATCCTGCCCCGGTGCCTGGGTGGACAGCAGGTCCGCCCGCCGCGCCAGTTCCGCGCTCAACAGCGGTCCCAGTCCATCCAGGCGCTCGCGCCACTGGCCTATCGGCAGCGTGGACAGGGACTGCGCCTCCGCCTCCTCCAGCGTGCGTGGGTCCAGCTTGTCGTAGGGCGGCGGCGGGGTGTACTGGCCCCCACTGCGGATGGTGCGGAAGCGGTTGCGGCTGCCGGTGATCTCGCGGGCGGCCATAACGATGCGCCCCCCGAAGCCCTCGCCCTCCTCCAGCACCAGCAGGTTGGCGTTGCGGCCCGTGACCTCGAACAGCAACCGCGTGGGGGCCTGGTCCACGAATCCGGCCTCGCCGCCGAAGTGCAGCGCCACCACGCGGTCGAGCTTGAGTTGCTCGGCCGCCAGCAGTTGACCACGCACCCGCGCGGCCAGAAAGCGCTGGAAGGGGCTGCGGGGATCGCCGCGCAGCCGCTCGCGGGAGATGAACAACACCGGCTGGGGCGGACGGTAGGCCAGCACCAGATTGCGCCTCTCGCCGAGGCCGGGGCCGTCCAGCAGCAGGGCGGCGGTGGTCTCATCGGGAAAGACCCAGCCCAGTGTGTGCAGTGGGAGGTGCGGGCTCAGCTCGCCCAGCACCTTTGCCAGCATCAGCCCTTCCATGTGGGACCTCGGGAGAAATAGGGAAAGGCAGTCATCCGGGCATGCTAGCGCCGGGACAATGCGGGCAACTCGGCACAATGGCTCAGTTTCCAAGGGGCCGCCGCGGATGCCAGACTGTAGCCGCCATGCCCGCCCCGTCCCCCACGCTCAATGACGGCTACGCCTACACCGAGCGCGTCGGTCCACGGGGCGCGGGCCTGACGGTACTGGCGTATCTGGCGGGGCGCTACGGTCATTCCAGCCCTGGGGAGTGGCAGGCGCGGCTGGAGCGCGGCGAAGTCGTGCTCGGAGGCGTCGCCGCCCAGGGTTCAGAGACCCTGCGGGCCGGTCAGACGCTGATCTGGAACCGCCCACCCTGGCCTGAAGACGCCGTGCCGCTGCATTTCGAGGTGCTGTATCAGGATGAGGCCGTGCTGGCCGTCTCCAAACCCTCCGGGCTCCCCACCGTTCCGGCAGGCGGTTTTCTGAATCACACGCTGCTGACCCTGGTCCGACAGCGGTGGCCGGAGGCGTCGCCGCTGCACCGGCTGGGACGCGGCACGTCCGGCCTGGTCCTGTTCTCGCAGACGGCAGCGGCGGGGGCGGCCCTGTCGCGGGACTGGCGCGAGGGACGGATTGAGAAGACCTACCGCGCCCTCGCCCAGGGCATAGCCCGGCAGGACGAGTCCGAAATCAGCACGCCCATTGGCCTGGTGCCGCATCCGAGACTGGGGGAGGTCTACGCGGCCAGCCCAGACGGTAAGGGGTCACGGTCCTTCGCGCGGGTGCTGGCGCGGCGGGACGGTCAGACCCTCTTTGAGGTGGACATCCACACGGGCCGTCCTCACCAGATTCGCATTCATCTGGCCGCCATCGGGCATCCGCTGGTGGGCGATCCGTTGTACGGGGTGGGCGGGCTTCCGCTGGCCGATCTGCCAGGGCTGCCAGGGGACGGCGGCTACCTGCTGCACGCGCACCGGCTGGGGTTTGTCCATCCGAGCACCGCTCAGAAGATGACGCTTGAGGCCACAGTTCCCGCCGAACTGAACGCGGGTTAGTCCAGGCCGCTTCTCCCCAGGCCACCCTTGAGGAGCAGTTTCTGAACGGTCTCGCCGCCGATCTTGCGCGCCTCGCCATACAGAACTGTGGTTGTATTCCAGCCTGGAGAGAAAGAAATATTGACGAACAGGTGATAACGCTTGTCCCGATCCTTGCAGGACAATTCACCTTTGGCCGTGGCGGCAACGCTGGAATAGACCGTCGTTTCTATGGTATTGAAATACTCCGGGAACAATTCAAAATCAATAGTGAAGAGAGAGGAGAACACTGATTCAGGCTTGGCGTCGGCTGCCGGAACCTCACGTGGAACGTACAGCCAGAGCTTTGCAGCCATGGCATCCGGCGCACTGATAACCAGTGTGTCCACCGAGCAATCACCCTCCCCGTAGCCGTTGAACTTCTGGATCAGTTGTTTCAAGGTTGTTTGCTCTTCCTTAGGCGGGTGCGCGGACAATGTGATGTCATACTTCCCACTGCCGTCAATCGTTCCGATGACCGTATTCCGGTTCACGTCCATGAACACAGGACGGGGGGTAGGGATGGACCAGTCTTCAGTTCTGCCCTGAAGTTTCGGCGTCAGCCCCAGCGGTCCGCTCGTCGGAGGCTTTGCCAACGCGTTGGTGAAATCGGCGTCAGTGACAGGCAATTTTGGCGCAATTTGAAGACAAAGCGCTTGGCTACCCGACAGAATCAGGACCAGGGCAGCGAACAGGGAGGAACGGAACATAGCCCAATTACAGCACGGTAATTTTTGGCTGTTGCCGCAAATCTTCCTCTGCCCCTCCCTTACCGCTGCGTGTTGACCGTGTACGTCCCATCTGCGTTGCCCGTGAAGGTCACCGTACCGTTCTGATCGGTGCGGTAGATGCGGACGCCATTTTGCTTGTACAGGTCCAGGGCCGTCTTCGTGGGGTGGCCGTAGTTGTTCTCGCCCACGCTGATGACCACGTTCTGCGGGCGCACCACGGCCAGCCACGCCGGATTGTCGCCATTGGCCGCGCCGTGATGAATGCTCTTGTACACCTGGAAGGGGCCGGCGATCTCGGCACGGTCCTGTTCCAACCACGCCGCCGTTTCCTTGCGTTCGCTGTCGCCCGTCATCAGGGCGCGGAAGTCGCCAAATTGCAGGGCCACGCCCACACTGTTGTCGTTCTGATCGCTCCCCATATTGGGCGGCGGTGCGATCACCTGCACCTTGACGCTGCCCAGGTTGATGATCTGGTTGCTGGCCTTTCTGAACGTGGTCTTCTGGGCCTGCAGGGCGGACACCAGCCGTTCCCAGGTCTTGGTGCTGCCGCCCAGCCCGTTGTTGATGAACAGCGTCGGTTTGGCCGAGGCCGCCGTGACCAATCCGGCGATATGGTCCGCGTCTGCATGGGTTGCCACCATCACATCGATCTTGTCGATGCCGTAGGTCTTCATCTGCTGTTCCATCAGCACGGTGCTGCGCCCACCGTCGATCAGCATGGTCTTGCCCTCGGGACTGCGGACCAGCACGGCGTCGCCCTGACCCACATCCAGAAAACGCACGGTGACCTGGCCCTCGGGGGCCGTCTCTGCACTGGCCTTTTCCTTGCCCTTGCCGGTCATGCCGTTGCAGGCCGCCAGCGAGACGGTCAGCGCCAGCACGACCAGGCCCGCGATATCCGCCGGGCTGGGGCCACGCCGGCGCCCGGCGCGGGAGGGCTTACGGGCGGCAGGCTTGCGGCTCTGAGGGCCCGGCTTTCTGCTCGCCGCTTTCTTCGCGGTCGCTTTTTTCTCAGGCCGCTTTTTTTCTGCTTTTTCCGGCGCCTTTTTCCCGGCTGCTTTCTTCCCTGAACCTTTCTCGCTCATACCGTGATCTCTCCGTCCTCGTCCTGCACCTCAGATTCAGCGCTGTTGAGGGCGTCCAGCTGTGCCTGCGCGGTCTCGTGACGCTCCATGGTCTCGGCGAGCAGAAGGCGAACCGTCACGCCGTCGGGCCCGTCGTGCACACCCAGCAGATCACCCTCGCGCAGACCTTCCGGCAGCATCCGCAGCGGCAGATCGAACGTCATGCCGTCCCCCCGTTCCAGCCGGGCCAGCGGCCCCTGCGGGCTGTCTTCGATGCCGTCTACGGTCCAGTGTTCGGGGGGCTGACCTTCTCCCGTCTGGCCTTCCGCCACCGGAAGCTCCGCGACGTGCTCGGGCAGGGCGTGAGGGTGATGCGCCTCTTTCTTCACCCCCACAGCGTAGCGCTCCGCCCACGCATAAACCTGACCGCCCAGCCGACGGGGCTAGGTGATCTGGCCTAGCCCACCCTTCCCCTTACATTTCCGCTTCACTTTCTTCCGGGTTGGCGCCAAAGTAGAAGGGTTCAGTCGCCAATCCACATTCCACTCCAGGAGAATTCATGACCGCACCGTCATTGACCACCCCCCAGCTTCTCGACTCCCATCTGGCCGCCGAGGTGCTGACCCTGGCCCGCGCGGGTGGGGCCGACTTTTCCGAACTGTTTGTCGAAGACACCGTGAACACAACGTTGCGCCTGCACCAGGGCGAGGTCAAGGACGCCGGGGGCGGCAATCTGTTCGGCGCGGGCGTGCGGCTGCTGTACGGCACGCGGGTGGTCTACGCCTACACCAACGACGTGACGGCAAGCGGGCTGCGTGAACTGGCCGATTCAGTCTCACGCGCCGGGTTGGGGCAAGGCAGGGCGGATTCGGGAGAGGTGGGCCGGGACGGCGCAGGCGGCCTAGATTTTCGCAAGGTAGAGGTCAAACCGCTGTACGTGGCCCGCGAACATCCCCTGGGGGTTCAGCGCCGCGAGAAACTGGCCCTGATGCGCCGGGCGCACGGCGCGGCCGCGGGCGTGGGTGACGTCAAGACAGTAGACGTGACCTACCTGGACCGTGTCCAGCGCGTGCTGATCGCCAATTCCGACGGACTGTGGGCCGAGGACGAGCGGGTCTGGAGCCGCCTGGTGGTGAACGCGATTGCCCAGGACGGCACCTTCCGCGAAAACGGATATTACGGCCCCGGTGCGGGTCAGGGCCTGGAATTCTTTGAGACGGTCACGCCCGAGAGCATTGGCGCGGAGGCGGCCAGGATCGCCAACGCCATGCTGCGGGCCACCTATGCCCCTGCTGGAAAGCTGCCGGTGGTGATCGGCAACGAGTTCGGCGGCGTGATCTTCCACGAGGCCTGCGGCCACAGCCTGGAAACGACGGGGGTGGAGAAGAATGCCAGTGTCTTTGCCGGGCAGATGGGCCAGCCCATCGCCCACGAATCGGTCACGGCCATTGACGACGGCACCATCGGCGGCTCCTGGGGCATGGTGAACGTGGATGACGAGGGCATGCCGTCCCAACGCACGGTTCTGATCGACAAGGGGGTGCTGAAGTCGTTCATTGTCGATAAGGTTGGTGCGCTGAAAACCGGCTATGCCCGCACCGGCAGCGGGCGGCGGCAGGATTACACCTTCGCCCCGGCCAGCCGCATGCGGAGCACCTTTATCGACAACGGCGAGGCCACCCCCGATGAGCTGATCCGACAGGTGACGCACGGCATCTACGCCCGCACGATGGGCGGCGGCAGCGTCACGCCCGGCACCGGCGACTACAACTTCGCGGTGAACGAGGCCTACATGATCCGTGACGGCGAGGTGGCCGAGCCGATTAAGGGAGCCTCGCTGGTGGGCAACGGCGCACAGGATCTGAAGAACATTGTCGGCGTGGCGAACGATCTGTCGCTGGGCCAGGGCATGTGTGGCAGCATCTCGGGCAGCATTCCCACCGACGTGGGCCAGCCGCACATCCTGATCAGCGAGATTACCGTGGGAGGCCGCGCATGACCCGAATGGAACTGGGAAGCACCGAGCAACTGAGCATTGAGGCCGCCCGCACCTACCTGCTGGAACGTGCCGGGGAACGGGGCGTGGCCCTGGAAGTCTTTGCCCAGCGCCAGAGCAGCACCAGCGTCCAGGCCTTCGGCGGCGAGGTCAGTCAGTTCAAGCTGGCCAACCGTCAGGGGGTCGGCCTGCGCGCCCTGGTGGGTGGGGCGTGGGGTTACAGCTTCAGCGAGAACCTCTCACCCGCAGCGCTCGACCGCGCGCTGGACAGCGCCGTGGAAAATGCTCAGCTGGTCCATCCTGAACGCGGCGCGGCGCTGGTGGCCTGGGGTGAGCCACCTGCGCTGGACCTGTACGGCGAGGGCCTGAGCGGCGTGAGTGTGGAGCAGAAAGTGGGGGTGGCTCTGGCGCTGGAATCGGCGGCGAAGGAAGCCGATCCGCGCGTGACCACCATTCCCTACGGCGGCTACCAGGACGGCGACATTCACGCCCTGATCGCCAACACCGAGGGGCTGGAGCGCACAGACGCGCAGCTGTATGCCATGCAGTACGTCTACCCACTGGTCAGTGAGGACGGGCAGACCAAGATGAGCGGCGACTGGCAGTTCACCCGCGAATTCACTGAACTCGATCCCACCCGCACCGCGCTCAGCGCGGTGGAAAAGGCCACCCGGCTGCTGGGGGCCAGGCCCGCGCCCAGCGGGACCTTCCCCGCTGTCTTTAGCGGTGAGTGCCTGGCCGAGGTGCTGATGCTGTTCTCGCCGATCTTCAGTGGGCGCATGGTCGAGGAGGGCAAATCGCCGCTGGCGGGCCGCCTGGGCGAAACCATCGCCAGCCCACTGGTCACGCTGGTGGACGACGCCACCCTGCCGCGCGGCCTGAGTTCACGCGCCTTCGACGCCGAGGGCTGCCCCAGCGCCCCGCTGACCCTGGTGGACGGCGGACGCCTGAGCGCCTTCATGCACAATCAGGACACCGCGGCCCGCGCTGGCACCGTCAGCACCGGCCACGCCAGCCGCCACGGCTACCAGGGCACCGTGAGCGTCGGCCCCAGCAACCTGATGCTGCTGGCCGGAAACACGCCCGCCGCAGGGTTGACCGGCGGCCTGACTGGGGTGCGCGTCACGGGTGTATCGGGCGGTCACGCGGGCGCCAACCCCATTACCGGCGATTTCAGTCTGGAGGCGGAGGGCTTCTGGTTCGAGAACGGTGCCGAGCAGCACCCGCTGGAAGTGTTCACCGTGGCGGGGAACTTCCTGGAACTGCTGGCAGGCATCGAGGCCGTCGGCGACGAGATTGAGTGGTCCAACTATTCTGCCGGGGCACCCGCCGTGCGCGTGGGGGCGCTGGGCATCGGCGGCAGCTGAGTCAGAAGGCCCGTTCGCCTGCCCGCACCGGGCCGCTCAGCACGTTTTGTGGCGGCGCGAGCGGGCAGCTCCAGCGCGGGTCGTAAAAGCAGGACGGGTGGAAGGCGAAATTGAAGTCCAGCACCAGTTCGCCGGACGCCGTACGGCCCAGATCCGCGCTCTTGGCGGTGTCCAGCAGGTAGCGCCCGCCGCCATAACTCTGCCCACCGCTGGTGGCATCCCGGAACGGCAGGAATACGCCGCCACCGTACACGTCGATCCAGTACACGTCGAGCGTCCCTATCGGCAGCACCACGCTCCCGAAGCGGACCAGGGGCATGGCCTGTCCGGTGGAGGACGCGACCGTCAGGCGTTCCTGCGGTACGGCAACGTCCACCCGTGCGGTGAACGCCAGCGCCGGCTCGTACGGCCAGCACGGCAGTTGCGTGAATGATGCTCGTGCCGCCGCGTCCAGCGGGGACTGGGCATGGTGTTTGAACAGCGCGTTGCGCCCCGTCTGCCAATGTTGATGGGCCGCCCCCGGGTCACGTGGCAACTCGTCCCGGACACGGGCGTACAGCGCGCTGGCCTCACGCCGCCAGTCAAGGAGATCGAGCCAGGCCTTGGATGCGTCGGAAGACATGCCGATATCCTACGCGCTCTTGATGGCCCTCTGACCGGGCAAAAGGGACACTTTCGGGCTGGCCCTGGGCGTATCCTCACCTCTATGAAGTGGCTCCGTGACCAGACCTTAAGCGACGTCGTGGACAAGGTAGAGGCAGGTGAGCGTCTGAGTTTCGAGGACGGCCTGCGCCTGTTCCACACCCGTGACCTGAACGCGCTGATGCGGCTGGCGAACCTGCGAAAGGAGCGCCTGCACGGCGATAAGGTGTTCTTCGTCCATTCGATGCGCCTGGAATTCACCAACATCTGCTACGTGGGCTGCACTTTCTGCGCCTTCGCCGCACACAAGAATGAGGAGCGGGCCTGGGACTACAGCCCCGAGCAGGTGGTGGAACAGGTGCGCCGCCGCTACCTGCCCGGCATCACCGAGCTTCACATGAGCAGCGGCCACCACCCCAACCACAAGTGGGAGTACTACCCCGCGATGGTGCGCGGGCTGCGCGAGGCGTTCCCGGACTTGCAGGTCAAGGCGTTTACCGCCGCCGAGATTGAACACCTGGCCAAGATCAGCAAGAAGCCCACGCTGGAAGTGCTGCGCGAACTGAAGGACGCGGGCCTGAGCGCCATGCCGGGGGGCGGCGCAGAGATCTTTGCGGACCGGGTCCGCCAGCAGGTGGCGAAGAACAAGGTCAAGGCCGAGAAGTGGCTCCAGATTCACCGCGAGGCCCACAGCCTGGGGATGCGGACCAACGCCACCATGCTCTACGGCCACATCGAAACGCTCGAGGAGCGCCTGGACCACATGGACAGGCTGCGGAAGGTGCAGGACGAGACAGGTGGGTTCCACGCCTTCATTCCCCTGGCCTTCCAGCCGCTGGGCAACACGCTGGCGCAGAATCTGGGCAAGACCGACTTCACCACCGGACTGGACGACCTGCGAAATCTGGCCGTGGCGCGCATCTATCTGGACAATTTCCCGCACGTCAAGGGCTACTGGGTGATGATCGGCAGCGAGTTGACGCAGGTCTCCCTGGACTGGGGCGTGTCCGACATTGACGGCACCATTCAGGAGGAGCACATCGCCCACGCGGCGGGGGCCACCAGCCCTATGGCGTTGTCCGAGGCGGGCATGATCCGCATGATCCAGCACGCCGGACGCACGCCTGTGTTGCGCGACGCCTATTACAACGAGTTGCAGACCTTCCCCAGGACTGAGGCCGAGGCCGCCGATTAACGCGGTGCCGTCCGGTTATCCAGTAGGCTGGGAGCATCGCCGTGCTGCCGCTCAATGACACCTCCCAGGCTGACCTCGATGCGGTGCTGCTCCTCGATGACCGCTGGAACGCCGCCTACCACCGCCGCAGCCCGCAGGAGATGGCGCAGGTGCTCGCCGCCGACTGGCTGGCCTTCTTCCCGGACGGGCAGGTGGTTTTCAAACGGGATGCCCTGGAGGGTATGGCACGCAACCCAGCCGCCACCCTGGTCTTCGAGCGCCATGCTTCACGCGTCTTCGGCGACACGGCCATCACGCGCGGCACGCTGTACGCCGACGGCAAGCGGATCCAGAGCTTCCTGCGGGTGTACGCCCGGCGGGAGGGCGAATGGCAAGCGGTGAGCGTGCAGGTGGTGCCATGACACACGCCGAAGCAGCGCGCCACATTTTTCTCTGGAGCTGCCCATGACCTACCGCGCCGGATGGATCCACTTCACCAACGTTGCCCCGATCCTCGATTCGCTGACGTTGCCCCCGGGCGTCACGGCCATCACGGGCGTGCCGACCCAGATGAACGCCGCGCTGCTGTCGGGCGAGGTAGACATCGCCAATATCAGCGCGGTGGAATTTATCCGCCACGCCGATGTCCTCGAAGCCCTGCCCGATTTCAGCGTCAGTGTGCTGGGGCCGGTTTACTCGGTCAACCTGTTCCACACCCGCCCGCTGGACGAGCTGCGCCGGATCGCCCTGACTGCCCAGTCGGCCATGAGCGTGGCGCTGCTGGAGGTGCTGCTGCGTGAGCGCGGCCTCTCCCCCACCCTGGAACGCGCCGAGGGCGAGGCGGAGGAGCTGCTCGCGGATGGGTATGACGGCGTGCTGCGAATTGGTGACAGCGCCCTGCGCGAGTGGTACCGCGTCGTTGGGCCGCTGACCACAGAGCGCACCATGACCATGTTGCCGGACAGTGGGCGCGGCGTGACCGTCACCGATCTGGCCGAGGATTGGTTCCGCCTGACCGGCCACCCCTTCGTGTTCGCCGTATGGGCCTACCGCAAGGACCGTCCCCCCCCACCCGAGCTGGTGCAGGCCATGCGCGTGGCCCGCCGGGAAGGCATTGGACATCTAGCAGACGTGGCCGGGCGGCACGCGGCCCAGCTGGGACTGCCTGAACGGGTGGTGCAACACTATCTGTGGAACTTTCGCTACCACCTGGAAGCGCCAGACCGGCTGGGTTTACAGGAATTTGCCGCCAAAGCGGTGCCGGACCACGCACAGCTCTGCTTCGGCAGAAGGCCCGGTGAAGCGGGCTGACTGGAACGGCTCTGCAAGCCACGCAAAAAGGGAACCTCTATTGGCTCCCTTTGCTGAAGTTCAAAGCTCACGGGTCTTCTCCCGCTCCTTTGTTCGCACGTCCGTTTTTAAGGTTCCCGGAGGTGGACGTCGCCCTCAAGTGCATATGTACATCGTGGATTGCACAGCATGGCTTTCTCAAGCCAGAAAAACAAATATAAATCATTGGGATAAAGAAGTCAAGCTCAGCTGGTTTTAGACCGGGTCCAAGTGAAGGCGTTACACTGGCGGGCATGACCTATCAAACCGTTCGCCTCTCACGGCAGGGCGAGGTGGCCACCCTGACCCTGAGCGCCAAGATGGGCAGCATGGGGCCGGACTTCTGGCGCGAGATGCCGCAGGCCCTGGCCGAGCTGGGGGACGCGCGCGTGTTGATCGTGCGTGGCGAGAAGATCTTTAGCGCGGGCCTGGATGTGAAAACTAACGCGGCTCAGATTGGACCGGTCCTGGGCGACGTGGCCGGATTCAGGGCCGTGGTGGACACGATGCACGCGGTCACCGAGGGACTGGCCGCGCTGCCGATTCCAGTGATCGCCGCCGTGCACGGGTGGTGCATCGGCGCGGGGCTGGAGCTGATCAGCGGTGCGGACATCCGCATCTGCAGCAGCGACGCCCGATTCAGCCTGCCAGAAGTGAAGCTGGGGATCGCCGCCGATCTGGGCGGTCTACAACGCCTGCCGCACCTGATCGGACGCGGGCGCACGGCGCATCTGGCGCTGACTGGGGAAGCCATTGATGCTGAGACCGCCGAGATCTGGGGGCTGGTGACCGAGGTCATGGACACCCCGGATGACCTGTTCGCCAGGGCCGACGAACTGGCCGCCCAGCTCGTCGCCCTATCGCCCAAGGCGCTGGAAGGCACCAAACGCGCCCTGACCGATGACCTGCCGCACGCCGAGAGCCTGAGCAACGCCGTGGAGTGGAACGCGCGGCACATGACGCTGGACGGCCTGCAGAACGCGCTGAAAAAGTAAGTTGGCAAGGAACCGGGGCCACAGGCATTTCCCTGTGGCCTCCTTGCTGCCAGCATTGGGGGGTAGTCCGCGAAATACGTTGCCCGAGCTATCAAGCATTCTGGACAGCCCATCACCCTGGGCTCGGCCTGCTGGTGAACTGCGAGACGCGCAACACCAGTCAAACTTTTTGATTTAGACAGGTCTTCTCACTCTCAATACATGACGTATTAAAGCCATCACGCCAGCTCAATATTTCAAAGGTGCCGGAGAGCTGGCAGCAGCATCAATGCCATCTGTGGAGAAATCGCCTGCTTCAACGGCTGTTTACAAACACATTTTGGAACAGACAATATCGCTTATCTCATATTACTCATAGTTTGATTTATAATTATGAGATTATAGAGCAGAACCACAGGAGGCTCACCATGACCCGCACCGCCCTCCCCCACCTGAGCGACGACAATCTGATTCTGGACACCGACAGCTACAAGAGCAGCCACTTCTTGCAGTACCCGCCCGGCACCACGCGGCTGTTCTCATACCTGGAATCGCGCGGCGGGCGCTATCCGGTCACCCGCTTTTTCGGACTGCAGTACATTCTGGACCGTTACCTGACACGCCGCATCACAGCAGAGATGGTGGACGAGGCCAGAGATCTGATCGAGGCACACGGCGAACCCTTCCCCTACGACGGCTGGATGCGCGTGGTCAATGTCCACGGTGGCAAACTTCCGCTGGAAGTGAGGGCCGTCCCGGAAGGGACCCTCGTCCCCATCCACAACGTGCTGATGAGCGTGACCAACACCGATCCCGAGTTGCCCTGGCTGGTGGGCTGGTTCGAGACCATGCTGATGCGGGTGTGGTACCCGGTCACGGTCTGCACGCAGAGCTGGCATATTCGTCAGATCATCGGCAAGGCGCTGGAGCAGACCTGCGACACCCCCGAGGCGGAACTGCCCTTCAAGCTGCACGACTTCGGCAGCCGCGGGGTGTCCAGCCGCGAGAGCGCGGGCTTGGGGGCGCTGGCGCATCTGGTCAACTTTCAGGGCAGCGACACCCTGGAAGCCCTGCGTGTGGCGCGCAACCACTACGACACCGACATCGCGGGTTTCTCGATCCCCGCCGCCGAGCACAGCACGATCACCAGTTGGGGCAAGGAGCATGAGGTAGACGCCTACCGCAACATGGTCACGCAGTTCGGCAAGCCGGGTAGCCTCTACGCCGTGGTCAGCGACAGCTACGACCTGAAGTACGCCATCAACACCCACTGGGGTGAAACCCTGCGGCAACTGGTGATCGATAGCGGCGGCACGCTGGTGGTGCGGCCCGACAGCGGCGAACCGCCTGCGATGGTCCGGCTGGCCGTGCGTGCCCTGGCTGCCAAGTTCGGGACCACGGTCAACAAGAAGGGCTATCAGGTGCTCAACCATGTGCGCGTGATTCAGGGCGACGGCATCGACGAGGTGACCATCACCCAGATTCTGCAGAACCTGCTGATCGACGGTTTCTCCGCCGAGAACGTCAGCTTTGGTATGGGCGGCGCGCTGTTGCAAAAGGTAGACCGCGACACCCAGCGCTTCGCCTACAAGGCCAGCGCGGGCGTGATCGACGGTGCGTACCGGGGCATCTACAAGGACCCTGTAACCGATCCCGGCAAACGCAGCAAGGACGGTGTGCTCGATCTGGTCATGGAAAATGGCCGCATGACCACCCGCGCCTATTACACCTTCGACACCGACTTCCCCGGCTCGTTGATGCGGACGGTCTACAGGGATGGGGAGTTGCTGGTGCGGGAGAGCTTGGAGGCTGTGCGGGGGCGAGGGTGAGCAAGCAGCTTGAACGTGTCCTGCCAATCCTGACGACTATACCCGGTGTCAATATTCCGGCCACACTGCTTCAAGGTCTTTATATTGCCGCCAGCCAGCGCAAGATGGAGCAATTTGAAGGGGCGCTGCGTTACGAAGTCAATCTGCTGAATCGAAAGATTGAAGCTGGGAAACTGGTTCTGGACCGCGAGTACATCAAATCCGAAGCCTTTGCCGCCAACGTGATACAGGCCTTGAGAGCAGCAGAAGTCGCAGAGTCAGAGGACAAACTGCATTTCATCGCGCGAGCGCTGGCCGGATGTTCTCTAAGCTTCCCTTCGCCCCGACTGGATCGCTTTCAGACTTTGAGAATTATCGAGGGCATGTCGGATCGTGAAATGACGGTCTTCGTCGCCTATTTTCAAATTCTTGATCCGATCAACCCGTATGACGACTTTATTCCAGTAGACACGCAGGTTTCTGTCGCCGGCCTCACGCGCCAAGAGTTTGTCTCTGCATTGTTGGGGCTTGAGCAACTTGGTCTTCTCAGCAAGGAAAACCTGACTAATCAAGAAGGCGATTGGAGACCGACGCCGAGTCGTTCTGGATCTGGTTTCGCCTGGAAACTGACCAGTCTCGCTCGGCAGGTGGCCAGCCTCAGCCAGTTTGGTGAGGATGACATATGACTGGTGTTAGCGGAGCCGGGGCAACGAACGTTCCTTGTGCAGGAGGAAGTGGCCTGAGAACTGAAGGCTCTGGCACGGCGGATGGCGGTTTTGTGTCGGCCTGGAGGAGTAAAGAACGATGAAGAACGACTGGCTGGACACACTTTTCCCGCCTAACGCCGAGCGCACAGTGCCCTGGCCCCCTGTAGGTGAGACCGTAACGCTCTGGCGTCCTACAAGCCTACACGAGCTTCAACTGGTGGCACAGACTGGCTGGCAAAACTGGCCGCCCCGCCTGCCAGATCAGCCGATCTTTTATCCAGTGCTCAACCGCCTCTATGCGGAGGAAATTGCGCGCGACTGGAACGCGAAACGTAATGACCCACCCATCGGCTTCATCACCGAATTTGAAGTTCAAGCCGAGGTGGCGATCCAGTACAAAGTTCAGGTGGTAGGGACGCAGGACCGCCATCAGGAATTGTGGGTGCCCGCCGAAGAACTGAACGATTTTAATTGGGCGATTGTGGGACCAATTCGTGTGATAGGGCATTTCGCGGGCAAAGGCTACACCGGTGCTATCGATCCGGAAACGCATCTGCCAGAGGACTTTTGATGAACATTCTCGGCCTCAACGTTCCACCCATCGCGCTCGATCTGGCGGGCGGCCTGTGCGTGCTGGTCAGCCTGTATTACCTGTGGCGGAAGGCCAGCACCTACTGGCACTGGAGCAACGCCTCGTTGCTGCCATATTTTCTGCTGTTTCTGGCGGGCGAACAGTGGATGCTGGCGGGCCTGCAGGTCACGTACTTGCTGTTCGGCATCCACGGCCTGTACCTGTGGCACCTGGAGGCGCGGCGCGCACGGGGCGAGATTCGCTTCAACGAGGCGGGATGGTACGGGGTGACCTGGGCCACCAGCCTGCTGATCTTCGCGTATACGGTGGCCCTGACCGACTTCAGCAATGTGTGGAACGGCGTGCAATTTGCGGCGGTCACGCTGGCCCTGATCGCCAACTTCGGTACGACGCGACGCTGGGCCTGGGCCTGGCCGGTGTGGGTGGTGGTAAACGCCGTGCAGGCGGTGTATTTCTGGCACACGCAGTACTGGGTGCTGTTCGGTCTGCAATTCATTCTGGCAGCCATGAGCGTCTATGGCTGGCGGCTCTGGCGGCAGGATGAGGAGCAGGTGTCGGCCGGTGCTGTTCAACATGCGTAAGCCCCTGCTCACGGCGGCACGACCGGACAGCGGGCCATGTCCGGAACCAGAACCGCTGCGGACTTTAGTGCTGCGCCATGTCTGAGTTCGCTCACGCCCTGATCATCGGCAAGTTCGCGCCGTTCCACCGGGGGCACATGCTGCTGCTGGAACGGGCGCTGGCCGAATGCAGGCGCGTCAGCGTGTGGGTCTACAGTCGCCCGGACTTTGCAGCGATGCCCTCGCCGCTGCGCCGGGGCTGGATCAGGGAGCTGTTTCCCGCCCGCCTGTATCCGGGGCTGGAACTGCTACCCGACGCTCCGCACCCGCCCACCAACGCTGAACCGGACGGGATTCACCGTGCCTACGTCCGCTCGGTGCTGGACGGCTGGGGTGTGCATCCCGATGCCGTGTACACGAGTGAGGGCTACGGCGACGCGCTGGCGGCAGAACTGGGGGCAACGCACGTTTGCGTGGACCGGGCGCGGGAAGCGGTGCCGATCAGTGGAACGCGGCTGCGGGCGGACCTTCATGCCCACCGCCAGTTCCTCGATCCTGCGGTTTACGCCCATTTCGTGGAGCGCGTCGTGCTGCTGGGCGCGGAGAGTACCGGCAAGAGCACGTTGACGCGGGTGCTGGCCGAGGCGCTAGGAACAACCTACGCCCGCGAATATGGCCGCGACGTCTACGAGCGCGAGGACGGCAAACTGACCCCCGAACATTTTCTGGAAATTGCCCTGGGCCACCGCGCCCTGGAGGACGAGGCTGCCCGCGCTCCCGGCGCAAACCAGCGCGTCTTCTGCGACACCAACGCCGCCACCACACTGATGTGGTCCTACCTCCTGACCGGCACAGCCCTCCCCGAACTGCACGCTCTGGCCGATGCCTGCCGCGCCCGCTACGCCCACACCATCCTGTGCGCTGACGATCTGGCCCACGAGCAAGACGGCTGGCGGGCCAATACGCCGGTCCGCACCGTCCAGCAGGGCTTTATCCGGCAGGAATTGGGCACGCACGGCGTTCCCTATTTTGAGGTCCGTGGGGCCGTGGCCGCGCGGGTGACGCAGGTACGGGCCGCGCTGGGCGTCTAGCCGCCGTATTCCCCATCTGTAACCTTGCCCAGCCAGAGGGTCTCGCCCGCATTGATAGCGAGGTGCTGCATCAGGGAATCCGGGGCCGCGCCGTGCCAGTGTTCCTCGCCCGCCTCAATCTGCACCACGTCTCCGGCCGCTATGGTCAGGGCGGTCTCGCCGCGCTTCTGGACCCGGCCCACGCCGCTCAGGACGATCAAGGTCTGGCCGTGCGGGTGGGTGTGCCACGCCGTCCGTGCGCCAGGGATAAAGGTCACGCGCAGCACGCCCTCAGCCTGCCGTTCCATCCAGACCTGTCCGGTGAAGTGGGCCTCGGGCGCGGGAGTCATGGTCAGTGTCTGGCCTGGAGTGTGTTTCATGGGGCCAGCCTACGCCGTAGGGCTCAGGCCAGCCCGCTCATCCAGCAGCTGTGCGATCCGGCGGCTATGCGCATCGTTTCCCTCCACCAATGCGGGCAGTTCGGCGCCCAGCAACTCGGCGACAAACGCTGGCCAGTCATGCGAACCCTCGTGTAGATACGGTGCAGAACACTGCGGGCAATGACGACAGGGAGAGCGTTCATTCAGAGCTTCCGGACAAAAACAGCACTGGCCCCGACCACGGCGGTCAGGGCCAGCAAGGGCTTCGGTTTCAAATCAGGTATACCGCTCGGCCAGGATCTGGAGGTGCGCCCGCTCGTGGCCCAGCATGCCGTGAGCATAGGCACGCACCGTGAAGGGCTGGCCATTGGCGATGCCCTGCCTTTCCCAGGCTTCCGGCGTGAGCTGACGCAGCACGAACAGGTTGCTGGTGCGGGCCGACTCGAAACCATCCAGCAGATCCTCGAGTGTCTGTGCCCCAAAGTCGCTGGCCGCCATCCAGTCGTCCTGCTCGAAACCGGGCAGGGGGCTTTGATCGGCGCGGGCGAACCACAGGGCCCGGAAGCCGAAGACGCGCTCGGTGTCGGCCATGTGGCCCACCACCTGCTTCACGCTCCACTTGTCGGGGGCATAGCGAAAGTCCGGGCGATCTGCGAACGCCAGAATGGCGGCGCGGGTCAGCGGGGCCTGCTCCGCCATGGCCCCCAGCACGTCCCCTTCCGGCGCGAGGTTCACGTAGCGGGCGTAGAAGGGTGGGTAGTCGCCGGGCTGGGGCTGGGTCATGCGGTCACTGTAGCCCTCTGGACCCAGGGCCGCACCCCAGGTCCTCTCGACAGCCCTCGGTCCGCACGGGTGGGGGTCTGCTGGGACTGGCTCTACTGCGCCTGGGCACTCCACTGGCCCAGGGCCTCTGCGGTCTGCACGTACGGCAGGCCAAAGGCTTCCGCCACACCCTGGTAGGTCAGCTGGCCGCGGTGGGTATTGACGCCCAGTTGCAGCGCCGCGTGACCCCGCAGCACGTCGATGCCGTGGTCAGCCAGCATCAGCACATAGGGGAAGGTGGCGTTGGTCAGGGCAAAGGTGCTGGTGCGCGGCACGGCCCCCGGCATGTTGGCGACGCCGTAGTGCACCACACCGTCCACCACATAGGTGGGGTCGTCGTGGGTGGTCGCGTGAATGGTCTCCACACAGCCGCCCTGGTCCACCGCCACGTCCACGATCACGCTGCCCTCCTGCATCAGGCCCAGCATGTCGCGGGTGACCAGATTGGGGGCCTTGGCGCCGGGGATCAGCACGCCGCCGATCAGCACGTCCGCCTCGGGCAACAGGGCGCGGATGTTGGCCTCGCTGCTCATCATGGTGGTCAGGCGGCCAAAGTAGATGTCGTCCAGGTAGGTCAAGCGGCGGTGGCTGACGTCTAGAATGGTGACCTTCGCCCCCAGACCCATGGCCATTTTCGCCGCGTTGGTGCCCACTACGCCGCCGCCGATGATCACCACATGTCCGGCCTGCACGCCGGGGACGCCGCCCAGCAGCACGCCGCGCCCGCCGACGGGCTTTTGCAGGTGGTACGCGCCCGCCTGCACGCTCAGGCGGCCTGCCACCTCACTCATGGGGGTCAGCAGGGGCAGGCTGCGGTCCTCGGCCTGCACGGTCTCGTAGGCGACTCCCGTGGTTCCTGCGTCCAGCAGGGCGTCCAGCAGAGGACGGTCGGCGGCCAGGTGCAGGTAGGTAAAGAGCAGCAGGTCTTCACGCAGGAAGCCGTACTCAGCGGCCACCGGCTCCTTGACCTTGACCACCATCTCGGCAGCCCAGGCGTCCTCGGCGCTGCCGATGGTCGCGCCTGCATCGATGTACTCCTGATCGCGGATGCCGCTGCCGACGCCCGCACCCTCCTGAACGATCACGCTGTGACCGCGCCGAACCAGCGTGCCGACCCCGCCGGGCGTTAGGGCGACGCGGTTCTCCTTGACCTTGATCTCCTTGGGAAGTCCGATCTGCATAGGGTTTTCTCCTGGGCCGCACAGGGGCCGGAAAGGGTGGAAAGGCGGTTGAATTGAAGACCAGCGCGAACGGCGTATCCTAACAGGGGAAGCCCCGATCAGGATTGCCGAAAAGCACCTCTAGCGGGGGCATTATCGCAACACTATTGCGCGAATATGCGATAGTGGGCCATAAGATGTCTCAAACCAATCTGGATGCCATTGATAAGCAGATCCTGACCATTCTGCAGCGCGACGCCCGACTGCCCAACACCGAACTGGCCGACGAGATCGGTCTGACCCCGGCGCCCACGTTGCGCCGCGTCCGGCGGCTGGAGGAGGACGGCATCATTCAGCGCTACGTGGCGCTGCTGGACCACAAGAAGGTGGGGCGCGACCTGCTGGTGCTGGTCCGCGTCACCCTGGACAAGCAGACCCGCCAGGGCTTCAACGACTTCGCTGCGCAGATGCAGGACCGTCCAGAGGTGCTGGAGTGCTACCTGTGCCTGGGCGACATCGACTACCTGCTCAAGGTCAGCGTGCCCGATCTGGACGCCTATCAGCACTTTCTGGTCAACACCCTGGCCGCCATTCCCGGCGTCCGCAACACCGCCAGCACCATTCTGGTCAAGCAGGAAAAATACACCACCAGCCTTCCGCTGGAATAAAGCAGGAGACTCCCTATTCTCCCCTGTCTCCCATCAAAGGCTGGAATACTGCCCGGTATGGTCACCACAAAATCCGCTTCCCTGCTGTTGTCCGCCTCGCTGCTGATGCTGGTGGCCTGCGCGCCCGCCACCCAGGCCCAGACCACATCTGCCGCCACCCCGGCGCCCCCCACCGCGCCCACCTTCACTCCTGTCAAGCCCCTGAGCGCCCAGCCAGTACGGGACTTCGACAAGGCCGCTCAGGTCATTGATCCAGCCAAAACCTACCGTGCGGTCCTGAAAACCGAGAAGGGCGACATCACGGTGGAGCTGAACGCGAAAGCCGCGCCAAAAGCGGTCAATAACTTCGTCTTTCTGGCGCTGAACCATTTCTACGACGGCACGCGCTTTCACCGGGTCATTGACGGATTCATGGCCCAGGGCGGCGATCCCCTGAGTGCAGATCAGGCCAAGCAATCTGAGTGGGGCACCGGCGGCCCCGGTTACAGCTTCTCGGCGGAACCCAAAAATGGCCTGAAGTTTGACAGCGCGGGTGTGCTGGGCATGGCGCGGGCGGCCAGCCTGGATTCACAGGGCAGCCAGTTCTTCATCACGGTGGCCCCCGCTGACTTTCTGGACGGCCAGTACACCGTCTTTGGCAAGGTTATTCAGGGTCAGGACGTATTGAACCAGCTGACCCGCAACGACGACGGCAGAGGCCCGATTGCCGGAAAGGCAGCGGATGAGTTAAAGGGCGTGGAGATTCTGGTTTCCAGCGGAAGTTGAGAGAAGTCGCTCAAAACCCTCTCCTTCGGGAGAGGGTTTTTTGATGGTCAGGGCAACACCGGGTACAGGTCCACCCGCATACTGGGTCTCACGTCGTCCCGCGCGGCCACGCCCACCACGGCCGTGCCCCCGGTGCGCCGTCCCAGCCGCTCCAGCAGGGTCACCAGCTCAGACACGTCCAGGCCCTTATTGACGATGTACTCGCTGGGCACACCGCGTGTGGTGATTTCGGTCACGGCGTCGCGCACAAGGTCGCTGATCTGATCCTGCAGGGCGCGTGGATCGCCCCCCAGCGTGATATTGGCGCGCCGGATGATCTCACCGCCCCGGTACAGCACAGTGTTGGGGCGGGCGTCACAGCTCAGATCCACCGGAAAGCCCACTGCGGCGTTCTGGGCGGCACGGCACTGCACGAAGGTACTGGCGTTCAGCCCGCGCAGTTTGGTTTCCAGTGCGCTGCGGGCGCTGCCGCTCAGGCGGGCACTGGGGGCGCTGGCCGTTCCCTTGGAGCCGCGCATCTGCGCAGCGCCCGCAGCGTCTTTCAGAAAGCTGTCCAGATTGCGCACGCCGGGCACCACGGCGGCGTAGACCAGCTCGTTTTTGGGGTAGGCCAGATCGGTGTTGCGGCTGGCGCTCAGTTCGGTGCGGCTGGACAGGTTCTCGTCCTGCAACTTGCCCAGGCTGGCACGGGCGTCGGCCAGGGCGCGCGCCAGCGAATCGTTGCTGTTCTTGAGCTGATCGTTGCTGGCCTGAAGTTGCCGCTGCTGCTGTTGCAGGGCCGTCAGATCCTTGCGCACCTTGTCCCGGTCCGCCGTGGCCTGGGTGCGCTCCCGCGCTGCCTGATCACGTTCTTTGGCCAGCCGCAGCCCATCGGCCACCAGCTTGTCGCGCTGGACCATCAACGCGTCGCGCTGCGCCGTGAGCTGATCTCTGGCCTGCTGGGCGGCCTGCTGCTGCTGCTTGGCGGCAGAGGCGGCAGCCAGAGCGACGGTCAACGCGTTGGCGGCCTGCTCGCGGGACTGCTCCAGCGTCGTGACCTGGGCCTCAAGGTCCCTGACCTGCTTTCCGGCAGCCGCGATCTGCGCGGCGGCGTTCTGCCTGGCCTGCTGAACGCTGGTCTGGGCTGCCGCCACCTGTTTTGCGGCCTGCGCCTGCGCGGCCTGCACCTGTTGCCTTGCCTGGGTTTGGGCGGCAGCCGCCTTCTCTTGCGCGGCCCTGGCGCTGGCCTGCGCCGCCGCTGCCCTGTCCTGCTGCGCCTGCGCGGTGGCCTGCGCCTCATCTGCGCGCGCCTGGGCTGACTGGGCCTCCTGCTCGGCCAGGGCAACGCGGGTGTTGAGCTCCACCACCTGACTGTCCAGCGTCTGCGCACGTTCCTCGCTGGCTTTCAGGGCCTTCTCAGAGGCGGCGAGCTTCCTGCGGTTCTCGGCGGCACGGGCCTCCAGGGTCTTAAGGGTGGCGGTCTGCTCGTCCACCTGTCCCTGCAGGGTGCTGGTTTCTTCCCGCAAGGTCTTTTCGGCAGCGCGGGTGACGTCCAGCTGCCGGCGAATTGCCCTGAGGTTCTGCTCGGCCTGGGCCTGCAATTTCGCGGATCTGTCGGCCTCCTGCTGCGCCTGATCGCGTTCCTTCTGGGCCGCTTGCAATTCACCCTGAACGGCGCCAACCTCCTGACGCAGGGATTCGATGCGCGGACGCAACTGATCGGCCTCGGCAATGGTGGCCACGGCGTTGCGGTTGAGCAGCAAGAAGGCCGCCAGACTGGCCGCGCTGATCGCCATGCCCGACAGCACCGCTACCAGCAGCGCCGTGGTCTTGGGGCGCAGCCCGAACAGGCGGATGTGCTTGCGCCCGGCCTTGCGCGCAATGGTGTCGGCGGCGTAGGCCACCACACCCGACAGCACCACCACAAAGGGCAGGAACAACCACAGCACGTGTCAGGGCCTCCCGCTACAGCTCAAAGTCGTCACCCAGGTAGTCGTTGCGGGCATGCGTGTCCCGCGCAAATTCCTGGGGCGTGCCCTCGAACTTGACCTGGCCGTCGAACATCAGGTACACCCGGTCCGTCAGCGCAATGGTCTCACGGACGTTGTGATCGGTGATAAAGACACCGATGCCCCGGCGGTCCCGCAATTCGCGGATCAGGCGCTGAATCTCGCGGATGCTCTTGGGGTCCACGCCGGTGAACGGCTCGTCCAGCAGCAGATAATCAGGATCGGTGGTCAGGGCGCGCGCCAGCTCCAGACGACGGCGCTCCCCGCCCGAGAGCTGGTAGGCGAAGCTGTTGGCCAGATGCGACAGACCGAACTCAGCCAGTAGCGCGTCAGCGCGGGCGTGCTGCTCATCCCTGGACAGCTTCTGGTATTCCAGAATCGCCAGCAGGTTGTCGCGGGCACTCAGCTTGCGAAAAGCGCTGGGTTCCTGCGGCAAGTAGCCCAGGCCCATGCGGGCACGTTCGTGCATGGGCAGGCGCGTTACATCCCTGTCGCCCAGCTGAATCGTGCCCCCGCCAGGACGGATAAACCCCACCAGCATGTAGAAGGTGGTGGTCTTCCCTGCCCCGTTGGGACCGAACAGCGCCACGATCTCACCGGGCCGCACCGTGAAGTCCACGTCCCGCACCACCGAGCGCCGGCCGTAGGTCTTGCTCAGGCCCCGCGCCACCAGATCGGGCCGGGCCTGAACCTGTGCCGTTCCTGTCAAGTCGGCAGAAACAGGCGTCGCAGCCGGGAAACTCGGGGTCTGGGGGGCGGGCGCGGTCACGCGGGCAGCGTATCATGCAAGCGGTTTGAAGGCCGTGAGAGAAGGGGGATTTGCGGCGCGTAGGCGGGCAGACCGCCAGACAGTCCGGGCCATCGCCATACAGAGAGCAGAGAGGCCTCGGAAACCGTCATGCCACCCGGTCCGGGCGCCGTAGCCTTCAAGGTCCCTCCATCAACACCCTGCCTCCAGGCGTCCACACCTTAGACTGACCGCATGTTGCTGACCGTGATCGTGCTGGACTCCGTGGGCGCAGGCGAACTGCCCGACGCGGAGGCGTTCGGGGACGTGGGGTCCCACACCATCAACCACACCCTGGAAGCCGCTCCCGTGGCCCTGCCCAATCTGGCGCGGCTGGGACTGGGGCATATCCCCACCATCCAGACCTCGCCCGAAACTGTCCCGGATGTGCCCGCCGGGGGCGGCTACGGGCGGCTGCGCGAGGTCAGCCCCGGCAAGGACACCTCCACCGGGCACTGGGAGTTCATGGGCGTGCAACTCGAACACGCCTTCCAGATCTTCCCCGACGGTTTCCCGACTGCCGTGATGGAGCCGTTCGACGCTGCCACCGGCCACGGCCACCTGTGCAACAAGCCCTACAGCGGCACGGAAGTGATCCGCGACTACGGCAGGGAACACCTGGAGACCGGCGACCCCATCGTGTACACCAGCGGCGACAGCGTGTTCCAGATTGCTGCGCACGAGGACGTGGTGCCGCTGGAAACGCTGTACGAATGGTGCGAGGCTGCCCGCGCGCTGCTTCACGGTGAATTCGCCGTGGCCCGCGTGATCGCCCGACCCTTCCGGGGCGAGTGGCCCTTCGAGCGTGCGGGCGAACACCGCCGCGACTTCAGCCTGACGCCGCCGCCTACGGTGCTGGACGCCGCCAAGGACGCGGGCAGGGCTGTGATCGGCATCGGCAAGATTCCCGACATCTACGCCCACCAGGGCTTCACCGAGGAGATTCACACCGACAGCAACGCCGACGGCATCCGCAAGACCATCGAGCGCATGCGGCAGGCGGGCCAGGACGGCACCGATGGGCTGATCTACACCAATCTGGTGGACTTCGATTCCAAGTACGGCCACCGCCGCGATCCGGCGGGTTACAGCCACTGTCTGGCCGAGTTCGACGCTGCCCTGCCCGAGATCATGGCCAGCGTGCCGGAGGACGGGGCGCTGATCATCATCAGCGATCACGGCAACGACCCCACCTGGCACGGCACCGATCACACGCGGGAGCATGGGCTGCTGCTGGTCTACCGGCCTGGGATGAACGGCGTCAATCTGGGCGAGCGCTCCACCTTCGCCGATATCGGCGCCACCACGACTGAGGCGCTGGGCGTGAAGTGGACGGGGCCGGGTGAGAGCTTCTGGCAAGCCCTGAAGTAACCGAAGGCCACCCCTTCCCCCGTCAGGAGGCCGACGCCTTCAACCTCACCCTGACACTGGGCGGGCGCTACGCCGGGGAGCAGGCGTGGACGATCAGCCCGGAGCGCGGCGCGGTGGTGGTGCGCGTGCAGACCGATTTCGGCGGCGTGCTGCCGGATCTGCGCCGGGTGCAGACCAGCCGCCTCGATCCCCACACGCTGACCAGTCTGGGTTACGCGGAGGGTGACGGACGGGGCCGCGCCGCTTTCGAGACCACCTTTGACCGCCGCACTGGCCTGGTCACGCTGCGCCAGGGCAAGGACGAGGCCACGGCGCCCCTGACCACCGAGTACCACGACCCGGTGGGATTGCTGATGTGGCTGCGGGCCCGCGCGGCGGCCCAGGACGGTGGCCCTGAACGCTCCTACGCGCACTTGACCGGCGGACGCGTGTTGATTCAGCGCCTGCCCGACAGCCGGATCGGGGACTCGGACGTCCACGGCTACTACCTGCGCCCCGGCAACGCCTACGTGTACGTGGAACGCGGGGCCCCGCACCGCCTGATCCGTCTGATCCAGCCCACCGATTTCGGCACCGTCGAGGCCAGTGCGCAGGCCGCCCCCCGTCGGCCAGCCACGAACGAGCGGCGGCGGCGACGGGGCCGCGATTAAAACGCAGTTCTGATGGTCCCCGCTGCCTCCAGAGAGGGAGGCGAGCGCAACCGGCCTTCAGCGTTTAGACCCTCCACCCTTTTGACTCTTCAAAGGAGTCCCCATGCAAGTTCTCGAAGGCCCTGACGCCCGCGCCGCCCTGACCCGCAGTTTCAATGAAATCCCCGTGCCAGACAGTGTGCTGGCCCGTATCGAGGGCATGTTCGGCGAGCCACTGACCCCGCAGCAAGTCGTCGAACGCATCCTGGCCGACGTGCGCGGGCGGGGCGACGAGGCCCTGCGCGACTGGACCGAGCGGCTGGACGGCTCGCGCCCGGAGGCGCTGGCCGTTAGTACCGACGAGATTGAGGCGGCCACGGTGGCGCCTGAACTTCACGGCGCCATCCGGCTTGCCATTGCCCGCGTCCGGGACTTCTATAAGCAGCAGCCCGCGCACGGTTTCCTGAACCACGGGCCGGACGGCGCGCTGGGGCAACTGGTGCGCCCGCTGGGCCGGGTGGGCGTGTATGTGCCCGGCGGCCTCGCGCCGCTGATCAGCACGCTGATCCACACGGCGGTTCCTGCGCAGGTGGCGGGCGTGCCGGACATCGTGGTGGCGACGCCGCCGGGACGGGACGGACAGATCAATCCGGCCATTCTGGTGGCCGCGCACGAGCTGGGCATCACGCAGGTCTACCGGGTGGGCGGCGCGCAGGCCATCGGGGCGCTCGCCTACGGCACCCGGAGCATCGGGGCGGTGGACAAGATCGCCGGGCCGGGCAACCTCTTCGTGGTGATTGCCAAGCGTCTGGTCTACGGTCAGACCGGAATCGAGAGCCTGCCCGGGCCGACGGAAACGCTGGTGCTGGCCGACGACAGCGCCGACGCCCGCCATGTCGCTGCCGATCTGCTGGCGCAGGCCGAGCATCTGGGCGCGGAGCCGGTGCTGGTCTCGGTCAGCCGGGAGCTGCTGATCCGGGTGCAGGCCGAGTTGAACGGCCAGCTGGAGGCCCTGCCCGAACCCAACCGGAGCTGGGCGCGCGACAGTGTCTCGGCGCGCATGAAAGTGGTGCTGGCGGCCGATCTGGAGGAGGGCCTGGAGTTGTCCAACCTGTACGCCCCCGAACACCTGTGTCTGCTGACCCGCGACCCATGGAGCCTGCTGGGCCGGGTGCAGCGGGCGGGCGGCGTCTTTATCGGTGAATACAGCATGGAGGCGCTCGGGGATTACGTCGCTGGTCCCAGCCACGTGATGCCCACGGGCGGCACCGCCCGCTTTGCCAGCCCGGTCAACGTGCGCGACTTCCAGAACATCATCAGCGTGGTGGGCGTGAACGAGGCCACCCTGCGCCGCATCGGACCAGCCGGGGCCGCCCTGGCGCGGGCCGAGGGACTGGAGGCGCACGCACGGGCGATTGAGAGTCGGCTGGGACAGGACTAACGGTCAGCGCTGCCGTGTGGCAGCAATCTGAGGGGTTCAGCTTCAGCCTGACGAATGCCGTCCGCATCGGCAATCCAGGTCAGGCCATCGTTAAAGCGGGCCTCGATGCGGTATTCGGCACTGGACGCAATGGATAAGCGGCACGCCTCGACTTTCAAGAGCTGGGGCGGCCTGATGTCCTCGAAGCGCGGGCTGTCGCAGTCGTCCGACAGGGCGGTCTCGCGGTCCCGCAGATACGCCACATTCAGGGCCGCCCGCACGTCTGCCAGATACGTGTGGGCCTCGGTCCACTGGGGGGGCTGCGGCGTGGCCTCCGGCGCAGCCCGAACCTCCATCCGGCTCTGAACGGGCTGACAACCACAAAGGAGTGCGGCGATCAGCAGCGTGGCGAATCTCACGTCAGTCGCGGCCCACCAGCAGGTGGTACAGCACGCTCATGCGAATGGCCTGCCCATTTTCCACCTGTTGCAGGATGCGGCTCCTCGCGCCGTCTGCCGCCTCGCCGCTGATTTCCAGATCGCGGTTCATGGGGCCGGGGTGCAGGACGATGGCGCCGCTCTCGGCCTCGGCCATCAACCCTTCGTTGACCTGATACACGTCGGCGTATTCCTGCAGGCTGCCCAGGAACCCGCCACTCATGCGCTCCTTTTGCAGGCGCAGGGCCATGACCGCGTGAGCGCCGCGCACCGCTTCCTGCGGATCGCTGGTCAGCGTCACGCCCGGCAGCGCGGCCAGATCGGCGGGCAGCAGGGTGGCCGGGCCGCACAGTACGACCTCGGCCCCCAGTTTGGGCAGCAGTTCGGCGTTGCTCCGCGCCACGCGGCTGTGGCGAATGTCGCCGATAATCGCCACCCGCTTGCCCGTCAGGCTGCCAAATTCCTGGCGGACCGTGTAGGCGTCCAGCAGCGCCTGGGTTGGGTGGGCGCGGCGGCCATCCCCGGCGTTGATCACTGGCTTGCCGCTGTAGCGCGCCACCAGATGCCCGGCCCCGGCGGCGTGGTGGCGCACGATGTAGGCGTCCACCTTGTAGGCGGTCAGCACCTCCACGGTGTCGCGCAGCGATTCGCCCTTGCTGACGCTGCTGTTCCCGGCTGCAAAAGTCAGCACGTCGGCACTCATGCGGCGGGCGGCCAGCTCGAAGGAGGTGCGGGTGCGCGTGGAGTTCTCGAAAAAGGCGTTGCAGACGGTCAGTCCCTGCAGCGCAGGCACCTTCTTCACGGGCCGGTCCAGCACCTGCAACATGGTGTCGGCGTTGTCCAGAATGGCCGAGAGGCGTTCCGGGGACCAGTCCTGAAAGTCCAGCAGGTGCCGGGGCCGGGGGGTCCGGGCGGAGGCTGGGGCGCTCACTTCAACTCCGCCTTCAGGTCCGTCAGGTCCCACAGTTCCACACTGTCCATGCCGCCGTCGGTTTCATGCAGCTTGACCTTGACCACCTCGCTGCTGGCGGTGGGAAGGTTCTTGCCCACGTAGTCGGCGCGGATCGGCAGTTCGCGGTGGCCCCGGTCCACCAGAACGGCCAGCTGGATTCCGGCGGGGCGGCCCAGATCAATCAGCGCGTCTAGCGCGGCCCGCACAGTGCGTCCGGTGTACAGCACGTCGTCCACCAGCACCACGCGGCGCTGCGAGATGTCGAAGGGCACCTGCGTCTCGCGGATGATCGGCTGGTGGGCCACCTCGCTCAGATCGTCGCGGTACAGGGTGATGTCGAGCATCCCCGTGGGCACGTCCACGCCCTCCAGTTCGGACAGCTTGGCGGCCAGCCGGGTCGCCAGCGGAATGCCGCGCGTGTGGATGCCGATCAGGGCCAGCTTGTCCGCACCCTTATTGCGTTCCACGATCTCGTGGGCGATGCGGGTGAGGGCGCGGCGCGTCTCATCGTCGCTGAGGATGATGGCCTTGGGACCACTCATACGGCCAAACCCCACACAAAAAAATCGCCACTCAGCGCGTGCCGAGGGCCTGTTGCGAACATGATCATTGCGAACTCCTTCTCCTGCCTCACGGGGCGGGCGCAGCCTCACAGGACTGCCGAGAGAGGGGCGAAGCCAGAGCCGTTTCTCTGCCGCCCAGGAGTGTAGCAGGTCGCCGCAGCAATCTGAACAGAAATTCAAGGCGCACTAAACTTGACAACACTCGGCTCAGATTTTAGGATACGGAACAGATGGGTCCGGGTGGATGGTTCCACCCCCGCCCTCACTCAAAGGAGGTTTTGACATGATGCGATTCGATCCCTTCCGCGACATTGAAGAACTGACCCAGCGCATGGACCGCGCCTTTGGCCAGGGCATGAGCGGCAATGTCCGCCTCGCCCCGCCCGTGGACGTTCACGAGGACGAGCAGGGGCTGGAACTGACTCTGGATCTGCCCGGCGTGAAGCCAGAGGACATCCAGATTGAGGCCGAGAGCCAGACCCTGACCGTGCAGGCCGAGCGCAAATACAACCGCACGGAGGGGCGCACGGCCCACCGCGTCGAGCGTGCCTACGGCACCCTAGTGCGGACTTTCAGCGTGCCCGCCAAGTACGATCTGGGCAAGGTACAGGCGGACTTCGACCACGGCACCCTGACCCTCAGCGTGCCCCGCAGCGAGGCTGCCCAGAAGCGCAGCATCAGCGTCCGCAGCGGCGGCCAGGACACCCAGTCCAACGGTTCCAGAACGCTGGACGCCGTACAGAGTGGCGGACAGAACGACCAGAAGCGCGACGCCATCACGGACGGGGCAGCCGACATGACGGCCCATAAGGGCCAGTCGAGTGCCCAGAAAGGCAAAGCACAGAGCGCCTGAGCCGGGATTATAGGAGCAGAGGCAAGGCCGGGATTTATCTGTCCCGGCCTTGCCTCTGCCCTTGTGTGTTCTCTACTCGCCGTCTCTTACGGCTTCCAGCAGTTCCTCAACCAGATTCAGCGCAGCGGGACCGAGGGGGGCGCGGGTCACGCCCAGCAAGGTGCCCAGCTTCTCGCGGCGGGCGCTCGACAGGCTGGCCCAGCGGGCCAGATCGGGGCGGTGGGCACGGGCGGTCTCGTCGCGCAGGTAACGCAGCGCCCCATCGTAGTAGCCCGCCGTGTAGGCGGTGCGGGCGCGGCGCTCCTGTGCCAGCAGCCCCAGCCCGCGCGTGGCGAGCAATGCCCGCCGCGCCTCCTCCTGACCGCCGAAAGCGTAGAGCTGTTCCAGTCGGTAGATCGCCTTGGGGAAACGCAGGCCCGCCGCTGCGCGCCACGCATGGGGCAGCCGGACCTCGAATTCGGGCCACAGGTGCAGGTGGGTCAGCAGGGCCGGGTACAGCAGGTTCAAGGACAGTTCACGGGCGTCGGCCAGGGCCAGCAGTTGTTCCTGCACGCCGTGGCCCGGCCCGGTGTGGGCGGCACGGGCGGCGGTCAAGCCCTCCGCGGCCAGATTCAGCAGTTCGGCACGGTAGGCGGCCCGTTGTGAGGCGCTCAAGTTCCACAGGGTCCGCTGGATACGCCCGTAGTTTCCGGTGGGGTCATACAGCACCCGGCCCGTCGCCAGCAGAGCCAGGGGAGCCTCGGCGCGGGCGACGTCCCAGTCGCGCCACGCTTCGAGCTTCTCGAAAGGAAAACGCTCCACACTCACGCCGGCGCGCGTCTCGGGCTGCGGCGAGAGCAGGTCACGCTCGAAGGTCACGAAGGTGGGCTGGCTGCCCACCCAGGCCAGTTCGGTGCCGTAACTGCCCGCCTGCGCCACCGCCCGCACCTTGCGGTCCGCCACCAGCCGTTCACCCACCCGCTCGGGCGACTGGCGCTCGGGCGGGTGACGGTCCGTGTGTTTGGCTGATTCAGATGACGGCACGGCTTCTTCCCCTCCTCTCAGACCCAACATAACGGGCCAGCGCAGAAGTCTAGCGCGTGCCAGGCAACGTGACCGTCCGACGGCCCAGGCAGGCGCTGCTGGCACTGGCCAGACTGAGCTTTTCTTTAAATGTGGCTGCCGGAAGCGATCACGGTCTGCGCGCCCGTCACGCGCTCGCCCACGCTGACCTGCGGGGTCAGTTCGGCAGGAACGTGCACCACCACAAGGCCGCCCTCGGCCAGGAAGGCGGCCTTGTGCCCCGCACTGGCGCTGTCTCCCGGCTTGAGGTAGGAGGTGGCCTGCAGCCCCGCGCCAGGGGCCACCAGGGTCACCGCGACCTGGCCTACCTCACCCTTGATCTCGGCGCTCAGACGCTCGTTTTCCAGCGTGCCGCGTCCGGCCAGCAGGTCGGTGGGCTGTCCGGCCAGCATGGAGAGCGCCTCGACCGGGCCGAGCAGCGCAGCGTTGCTGCGGCTGCCGATGTGCTGCACGTCCGTGACCTGACCGCTCACTGGCTGATACACGTAATGGACGTCCAGCGGCCCGACGAAGATGCCCATCAGCCAGCCGTTCTGCACCGCCGCACCCAGCAGGTCCTCGACCTTCAGGGCGGCGTTCAGCGCGTCGCTCTGGACCTTGCCGCCCTCAGTGCGCCGCACGAAACTGACCACGCCATCGGCGGGACTGATCACCGCGCCCGGCTGGGTCGGCGGTACGCGCACCGGATCGCGGAATCGGTAAACGCTCCGCAAGTACCACGCGGCGGTTCCAGCGGCAATCGGGAGAAGCAGACGGCGCAGACGCATGGGGGCAGTCTAGCGGGCTGGACCCCATGCGCAGCTTCAGTGTTTGGTGGGAGTGGGCCAGACTTCAGCGCAGACGAACCCATGTGTCCTGTTTTCGCCGCTGGCACCTGTCTGGTGCTCCCTTATCACACCATTCCCGCAAAAGCTCCCAGCCATGGGGGCCAACTTTCAAAGTCCCGTCAGCCCCAGCCGCTAGACTCCGGGGGTGCGCCGTCTCTTTCCTCTCTCTGCCCTGCTGCTCCCCGCCGCGTTGCTGAACAGCGCCGCCAGCGCTGCGCCGCTGCGTCTGGAATTCTGGCATGCCATGACCGGCGTGCAGGGCACGGTGAGCGACTATGCGGCGGCCTTTAACAAAGCCCAGAGCGCCTACGAGATCGTGCCGGTGGCGCAGGGCAACTACCGCGAAATGCAGCCCAAACTGGACGCGGCCATCAGGGCCGGAAAACCCCCGGCGCTGGCCCAGGTGGAGTTTACGCAATTTCCGACACTGGCGGCGGATGGGCAGTTGCTGGACCTGGGACAGGCGGTGGCCGCTTTGCCGGACAGCCTGACCGGCGATTTTTACCCGGCGGTGTGGAAATCGGGCCAGTTTGGCGGCAAGACCTACGGCTTGCCGTGGAATATCAGCGTGCCGGTGCTGATGTACAACGCCGGAGCGCTGAAAAAGGCTGGGATCAAGGCCCCTGACACCTGGACCGAACTGGAAGCCGCCGCCGCCAGACTCGCAGGTGGATCCAGACGCCCGCTGGTGGCGCTGGCCGATGCCTGGACCTTCGAGGCCAATGTGCTGTCGCGCGGGGGCGCGCTGGTGGACGGCACAAAACCGTCCCTGAACAGCCCGGACGCTGTGGAAGCCCTGACCCAGCTGGCCCGCATGAGCGCCGCGAAAACCGCCCAGCCCCGCACCCTGAACGACGCCACCCGGGCCGCCTTCGATTTTGCGCGCGGTCAGAACGTGTTTGCCCTCGCCAGTGTCGCCAACTGGACCGACGCGCGCAAGCTGCCGTTTTTTGACCTGGGCATCGCCCCCTTTCCCTGCGAGAAGCCAGGCGCCTGCACCGTGCCGTTGGGCGGAGCCACCCTGAGCGTTCCGCGCGGCAACAGTGCGGCGGCCCAGGCGGGCGCGCTGGCCTTCTGGCAATTTCTAAACGAGCCGACGCGGCTGGCAAACTGGGTGCAGACCACCGCCTACGCGCCACCCCGCCGCGCGGTGACACCCCTGCTGGAGGCCTGGTATGCCAAGAACCCACAACTGCGCGCCGCCCACGCCCAGTTGAGCCGCGCCGTACCGCGTCCCGCCGTCCCCGCCTACGCGGGCTGGACCCGGCTGCTGGAAGACGCGATCAACGGGGCCACCAACGGCAAGCTGAGTGCCAGGGCCGCCCTGGACGAGGCCCAGCGGCAAGCACTAAAGTAACGCCCCGCCTTTGGGCGCCCGCTACACTACAGCTCGATGAGCGTCCTGTATCTGCTGCTGACCCTGGCCTTCGCAGGCGTGTTGCTGGTCCTGCTGGCCCGTCCGGCGGCCCGCGCAGGTATCGTGTGGGGACTGGCGGCTCTGCTCCCGTTGCTGGCGGCCATGACCGGGGCACTGAGCGTGCAGGCGCGCTCGGCA
The DNA here is from genome assembly GCF_014201875.1 of Deinococcus humi. Taxonomy (NCBI): domain Bacteria; kingdom Thermotogati; phylum Deinococcota; class Deinococci; order Deinococcales; family Deinococcaceae; genus Deinococcus; species Deinococcus humi. The sequence goes on from NZ_JACHFL010000009.1 coordinate 148,458, forward strand.
CGAACGCTGGCGGCTTATCCTGCCGCTCCCGTTACGCTGACCATCTCGGACGGGATTTTCAAGCGGGCGGTGGTCCTGGACTTCATGGACGCCGCCTGCGTGGAACGCGCCGTACGTCTGCGTTCAGAGGCAATTCTGACCACTCCCGGCGGCCCGCTGCGGCTGGGCGCAGAGAGTCAGGTGGAGGGCGCCCTGCCTCCCCAGTCGGTGGTAGAGGCGCTGACGTTGCGCGGCGAACTGAATTGCCCGAACCTCAAAGCGGTGCAAGGCGACAAAAAATAGATTGATGTCAGCTGAGACGGCTGCTGGTGACCTTGCAGCTTGAATCGCGGAACCCTTACAGCAGTCGCCCGTCGTCTCCCGGATCAGGTGTCGCCACGGGCACACCGCGCGCGTTCAGGGCCTCGCGCAGCATGGGAATGTTTTTAAGGGCATGGCCTTTGGTGGTGTTCTCGAAAAACACGTACAGCTCAGACAGGTCCTCGGCCACCAGCGCGATCTTCTCGGCCCATTCATCCATCTCGGCACGGTTATACAGGTAGTCGTGGCGTTCGGCTGCACTTTTGCCCTCCCACCAGCTGCCCTCATTGCGCCCGTGCAGACGCAGATAACCCACGTCCCCGGTGACGTGCACCTGCGGCTCAGGCATCCCGCCCACAGGTGGGTAATCCGGGCTAACCCAAATCAGGCCGAACTCGCCCATACCCTCCCGGACCTCGGGCTTGTCCCAGCTGGCATGGCGCAGTTCCACGGCCAGCTCGTGCCCGGCGAAGCGCTCAGCGAGTGCCAGCAGGTACTTGCGGTTGTCGGCGGTCCGGTGAAACGAGTACGGAAACTGCGCCAGATACGGCCCCATCAGCCCCGCGTCGCGGAGCGGTGCAGGGCTCTGGAGCATTCGGTCATAGTCGGCGTCTGCAGGGGCGCGGTCATGGGTAAAGACCCGGTGCAGCTTGACGGCAAAGCGGGTGCGCCCGCCCGACTTGCGGGCCATACCCTCGAAAGCTTTCAGGCCAGGGATAGCGTAGAACGAGCTGTTCAGCTCCACCGCATCGAAATGACGGGCGTAGGCGTCCAGATAAGCGTCCTTCTTGACGCCCTCGTAGATCAGGCCAGGGGCCGTCCAGTCGTCATTGCTGTAGCCGCCACAGCCGAGATATACGCGCATGGGTTCAGGGTACGGCGCAGATCCACTATGGGGCGCGGGGATAAAGGTGGGTTCAAGACAGAAGCAAAACGAAAACGTGCGGCAACGTCGGGTTTTCCCTGCTCACGCCAGTCAGTACAGGCGAGGATGCCGGTTCAGGTTGGTCCAGAACGCCTGAATGGTTTGCATCGCCTCGCTGAACTGGGTAAAGTCCAGCGGCTTGATCACGTAAGCACTTGCGCCGTGCGCGTAGGAGTCGCGGATGTCGCGGTCCTCGCCGCTGGTGGTCAGCATCACCACCGGGATATCGCGCAGATCCTGATCGGCCCGGATAGCGTCCAGCACGGCCAGACCGTCCATCTGCGGCATCTTGAGATCCAGCAGGATCAGGTCCGGCAGGGGCTTGCTGTTCCGGGCGGCGCAGCGCAGGAGCCCTAAAGCCTCCTGGCCGCCACCAGCCACGGTGACCTCGGCCTGGGATTCGCCCACTTTTCCGTCGCCGATGGCAGACAGGGCCAGTTCCAGATCATTTGGATTGTCATCCACTAGCAGAATTCGGTGCGTGTTCACGGCGTTCTCCAGAACAGTGGGCGGGCCGGAAAATCGTTATTCCCGCCAGAACGGGAACAATCAACGGTGGCTGGCGCAGCCTGAGGGAGCCACCTGACACCCCCAGCTTAGCATGAAGGATGAAGGATTCTTAAAGTTTTCAGGACTTCATGAAGGACACCCAAAAGTGATATTTTCCGCAAATCGCCGCATTGACAACTTCTCAACTAAATTACAATGATGAGGAAGCTCTCATCCGAGCTAACTAGTGTACTAGAGACGCGGTGGCGTCTTGACCTTCGCGAGAGCGGCAAGCAACGGCGTGCAGAGTCTGCCCTATGTCCTAGTCCCCACTGCTGAGCCGGTCAGGGGACGCCGCGTACCCCTGTAGATGCCACGCCGCTGGGGGCAACGCCCTCGCGTAAACTCTGGACATGTTGAGCAAGCGCATCATTCCCTGTCTGGACGTGCAGAATGGCCGGGTGGTCAAGAACGTCCGTTTTTTCGAGGACCACCGTGATGCAGGCGATCCGCTGGTGCTGGCACAGGCATATGAGCAGCAGCAGGCTGATGAACTGGTCTTTTACGACATCACCGCAACCCATGAGGGCCGTGGCCTGATGCTGGACGTGGCTGCGCGGGTGGCCGAGCAGGTCATGATGCCCCTGACGGTGGGCGGCGGCGTCAACGCCCTTGCAGACTTCCGGCAGTTGCTGATGGCCGGGGCAGACAAGATCAGCGTCAACAGCGGTGCGCTGACCCGCCCGGAACTGATCCGCGAGGCGAGTGACCACCATGGCGCGCAGTGCGTGATGCTCTCCATCGACGCCAAACGCCGGGCGGACGGGACAGGCTGGAATGTCTTCCGCGGGGGTGGGCGGGTCGACACCGGGCTGGATCTGCTGGAATGGGCCGTACGCGGGCAGACGCTGGGGGCGGGCGAGATCTGCCTGAACATCATGGACGCCGACGGGACCCGGGCGGGCTTCGATCTGGAGGCCACCCGCACCGTGGCCCGGGCCGTGGACCTGCCGGTGATCGCGTCAGGCGGTGCCGGACAGCTCTCGGACTTCTACAACGTTCTGACTACCGGCGGAGCCGACGCGGCCCTGGCGGCCAGTGTTTTTCACTTTGGGGAACTGACGGTGCCTCAGGTCAAGGCGTACCTGCACGGACACGGCGTGGCGGTGCGGCCAGAGTGGCAGGACACGGCGATTCCAGCAGCCGTACTGGAAGGTGGAGCCAGATGAGCGCAGAACAACAGACCTTGGACCTCTCAGCCCTGAAATTCGGAGCGGACGGCCTGATTCCGGTGGTCACGCAGGATGCACGGACCGGCGTGGTGCTGATGCAAGCTTACGCGGACCGGGAAGCCGTGGAGCGCACTCTGCAGACCCGCGAGGCCACGTACTACAGCCGTTCACGCGGCGAGCAGTGGATCAAGGGCAAAACAAGCGGCCATACCCAGCGCGTGTTGGGAGTGTCCCTTGACTGCGACGGCGACAGCGTGCTTTACCGCGTGGAGCAGACCGGGGCGGCCTGTCACACCGGGGACTATTCCTGCTTCCATACGCCGCTGCTGGAAGAACAGTCTTCCAAGACTGGCCTGGACGGCACACTGGAACGCGTTTATGCCACTATTTCGGAGCGCCTTGCCACGCTGCCGGAGGGCAGTTACGTGGCCCGCCTGCACGCGGGGGGCCTGGACCGGGTCTTAAAGAAGATCAGCGAGGAGAGCGGTGAGGTGCTGTTGGCTGCCAAGAACAATGACCGGGTCGAGCTGGCGACCGAGGTGGCCGATCTCCTGTTCCACACCCTGTTTGCAATGGCCGAGGTGGGCGTCTCGCCCGGCGACGTGGCTGCCGTCCTGCAGGGGCGCGAGGGCCGAAGTGGCCTGAAGGGGCCGAAAGAGGCAGGCTGAAGACACAGTGAGGGAAGAATGAAGCCCTCCTCTGATCCAAACGCGCGCCGACCGCATATGGCTGTTCAGGAGCGCGTGTCCACCTGGGGAGGCACGCGTTCCACTTTTGTTGCCATTCTGCAATTCTGGCCATGATGCCACTTCCGGAAGGCAACGCCACAGACATGCTCCACTGGGACAAGGGTGAGTGGCGGGCCTGGGCCCGCGGTCAGAGGGAACAACTGCCCGATCACTCGGCGGCGATCTCAGCGCAGCTTCTGGCCTTCTTGCACGGCGAGGGCGTACGGCGCGTGCTGGCTTACCGCGCTCTACCCGGCGAACCTGATGTTTCGGCGCTGGCCCACGACTTTGAATTGCTGGCCCCACGCGCCCGCTTCCGCCCCTCCCCCAGGCTGACGCTTCATCCCTGGGACACGGCCACCGAGCCCAGCCGCTTTGGGGCGCTCCAGCCGCCTGCCAACGCTCCTGAAGTGCCACTGGGCGATGTGGACGCCGTGTTGTTGCCCGGCCTCGCCTTCGACACGCAGGGCGTCCGTCTGGGCTACGGGGGCGGTTTCTATGACCGCCTTCTCCCCTCCTTTCAGGGGTTGACGATAGGCGTGATTGCCAGTGCGTTGATTGTGCCGGGGCTACCCGCCGAAAACCATGACTGTCCAGTGACGTGGCTGGCAACGGAGGGCGGTCTCAGGCGCACAAAATCCTGAACTTCACGAACCGCATTCCGGATGTGGGATCCGGGTCAGCGGATTGCCCAGGTCAATCTCGAAGAAAAGGAAGCCTTCCTGTCCAGCGTCGTCGGAACGGTAACCCATGGCCCAGTAGGCTGCGCCTGCCTCACCTGCGTTGGCGTACCAGAAGATATAACGCAGGGGCCGCCGCCCCCAGTCCTCGACCGCTTCCATCAGCAGCTGGGCCACGCCCCGTCGCCTCCACCCTGGAGACACATACAGATCATCCAGCTTGGCTGTGCGGTGCGCGTCGCCGGAACGCAGGTGCGGCCCGTAGTCGTGCAGCACAGCGTAACTAATGTCTTCGTTTCCTCGACAAAAACGGTATAGGCTGGACCGCCACAGAAATCCAGAAAACGGTCTTCCAGCGCCGCCTCGTCTTCTACAAAACCCATATCGAGCAGCATGGGGCGCAGAGCGGGAAAGTCAGAGGGAACACCGGAATGAACAAGCATTCCTATCCGTTGAGGCCATGTCGCCCGAACACCTCCGCCCTCTGTACCATGCGGGCATGCCGCGCCCCCTTCTGCCACTGCTGGGCCTGCTCCTGACGGCCTGCGCTCCTGCCATCAGCGGCCCGGTTCAGCCTCTTCCGGACCTCACCGCGACGCTGACCATTTACGATCCACAGCGACTGCGGGTGGTGGTCATGGGCGATCAGGGGACCGGGACGGAGGTACAGCAGCGGGTGGCGGCGGCCATGCAAACCGTGTGCGCGGCGCAGGCCTGTGACGTGGGGATCGGCCTGGGCGACAATTTCTACCCAGCAGGACCGCGAGCGGCGGACTCGCCGCTGTTCAAGACCCGCTTTGCCGACGTGTACGGCCCGTTGAACATCCCCTTCCTGATGGTGCCAGGCAACCATGACGAGAGCGGCCTTTTCGGCGGCGACGGCACGGACGCGCGGGGTGCAGAAGCACAGGTCGCTTACAGCAAGCTCAATCCGCAGTGGGTGATGCCAGGACGCACTTACCGCGCCCCCGTGAACACCCTAGCCGAGTTCTTCGTGGTGGATACCTCACCGCTAGCCGCCTACCTGCCCGTCCGCCGCGCCAGCGAGCGCCCTGGCGGCCCGTGGGACCTGGCACAACGCGCGTGGCTGAGCCAGGCATTGGGAAACAGCACCGCCCGCTGGAAAATCGTGCTGGGCCATCATCCTCTGTTCTCCAACGGCAAGCATGGGGACGCCGAAAGTTACGATGGGCTGCCCTTCGCCTTCCAGAGGGGGGATGCGGTGCGCGATCTTTACGGTTTGGCCTGTGGCAAGGCAGACCTGTTGCTAAGCGGTCACGATCATGCCTTGGAGGTTTTTGCCCCCCAGTCCGAATGCCCTGGTACTTGGACCGCAGTTTCTGGCGCAGCGGGGAAGATAGAGGGGTCTAAAGTGGGCATTCGGGCTGCTGTGGCTGAGTTCTATGACCAGCCAGGATTTCTGTGGTTAGATCTGACCCCGCAGATGCTTACTATTCGAGTTTATATAGTAGCAGCGGATGGAATGGTCAATATGAGCTGGTCACAGGTAATTCAGAAGTGACATCGAACACTGCTACAAATCCAATACCACCAGACTACGAGCCATTACTGGTGCTCAGCGCTAGCTGCATCAGATCTGCGATAACAGGCAATTGAGGGTGATCTAAGGATTCTCTTTCACAGTGAGAGAAGAATTGGATTGCTTTCCATATGCCAGACAAATACCCATCATAAACCAGGCAATGGGTGCAAAGCGGATAATTTCCGGCCAAGTCAACAGATACACCGCATAAGCCACCAGCCCAGCTGAAAGTGCCGGTGCCAATCTTCTGCCAGACCAGATTGCCCAGCCCAGCAGAACCGTGAACATGAGAGCGGCCGGAATGCCATATGTCAGGGCATAGTCTAGGTATTCGTTGTGAACTTTGTTGACCGGTGTGCGCACAACAACGCGTTTGCCATCAGAGAGCGTCACAGCAATAGCAGGAATTTCGTCTGTGGATCGAGGGAGGCGCTGTGCGGTCACAACGTTTGTGACCTCCTGTTCCCGCAACAGCTCGCTTGTGGGACGGGCAGCCATAGCCCGCCAGACGCCTGGAGCTCCCCAACCGAAAATAGGGCGCTGTACGATGCCATAAAGGGCAGAGTTCCAGAGGACAGTCCGTTGACTGCCGTCCAGCAGACCTTTGGCTCCATTAAAGTCGCGGACAGGTTCTCGCAAAGCAAGTGTGCCTGCGAACAGGCAAAGTCCGAGTGGGACCGCCAGCCAAACTTGTTTGGGAAGGATGCGCCAGCCCCAGACTGCCAGCCAGCCGACCCCGGCGATACCCGCAAGCCAGGTTCCGCGTGTATAGGCCCCAGCCAACGCCCACGTCATGAGGACAACGCCTGCAAACGCCCACCACCGCATTCGTGTTCGTCCTGCTGTGATGATCGCCAGTGGTAGAAGCAACGCCAGCAAACCACCCATGTAACCGCGTTGGCCCATTGGTCCGCCTGCTAGGGTGGCGACGACGCCCTGGATGGCTCCCTCACCGATTACGCCGATCAGACCGAGTTGCTGCGCAAGACTCCACAACGCCAGCAGGATTCCCGCTACCGTCAGGCCAGTCAACAGCCGCGCCCGCATCCCCAGCTGGTGGACCAGTACCCACCCGCCGAGCAGCACCACCACGTAAACGGTATGCATAACCACGCCATCTGCCCGGTCCTGTGGCCCCCACCAATTAACTCCTCGATTGCCAGTGAGCAATGCGCTGATCACCAGCCAACCCAAAAAGATCGCCAACAAAAGCAAAAGCGGGCGGGCCTCTTTCATTTTTAGAGAGCTACGTCCTAACCAGATGAGCAGTCCAGCGGCAGGCAGCACTGCTCCGTAAACCCAGACAATCTTTGGCTGAAGATAGACATCGTCGAAGGACAGTGTAAGTTCTGGATTAATGATTAGCGGAAGGATGATTAGTGCAAGAAGAAGAAAGAATTGAGAACGTTTGCTTATTCCTGAATTAGCCATTGTCTGCAATAAACGTGTGTCCGTCATGCTTGAAGACCTTTCCTGTTTTGCTCTTCACAGTGATGAGGTAGTCGCTCCGTGTGCTATCGATGCTAATTGATGAACTAATTACCGAGGCGGAAGGTACCAAACGCGCTTCACCGAGGGCATTATCGTGACAGGTGCTAGGAGCAACATCAAATTTACCTGTTAATCCATTTCTGATAGACTCGAGAGAGTTTACACAATTCCTAATATATATGGAGCTTGCGGCGTCATTTGCCCTATTGCGCGCCGATACAAGTGTAGGAGTCAAAACGGTCATCAACAGTGCGAGTACACCGACTACTATGAGCAATTCTAAAAGAGTGAAGCCAGTGGCTCGTTTCATAAGTCTTCCTAAAAGGAAAAGCCCCCACCAAGCAGGTGAGGGCCTTCAAGTTTGTGGGAACTTAGCTGCCGGTGATTTCCTTGCCGTTGTAGCCGAAGTTCTTGCCCGTCTTGGAAACGGCGGCAATAGTGTAGGTGTCTTTGGTGGTGTCGTAGGTAATGGTGCAGCTTGTCATGCCAGTGGGAGCGCTCACACCCTGCAAGGTGGCGCAGTTGGTTTGCGTGGGCAGGGCCTGAGTCACGGAGTCGCGGTTGGCTTCAACTGCAGTCACGGTGTTGCGAACAAAGCTCTGGACGGCGCTGTCGTTGGCGCGGTTACGGGCACTCAGCAGGTTAGGAATCAAAACCGCCGCCAGGATCCCGATGATGGCGATGACGATCAGCAGTTCGATCAGGGTAAAGCCTTGGGTGTTGTTCTTCATGGTGGGTCTCCTTGTGCGCGTTCGGCCTGCCGGATAAGTTATTTATGGGTCCGGTCCGCCTACTGATGGCTCGGCAGGTGCGGGTGTCTCCCGTCCTTCCTTGACCAAAGATTAATGTGGGAGTTCTAACAGGAGTCTTACGAGATTGCGGCCAACGCAACCATTCAGATGGTGGGAATGTTCGGCAGAATTAGCTGTGTGGGCGCTAACTCTATTGCCGAACCTCGTCTTCAAGGTCTTTGTAAGAGCTAGTAAGCAGGCTGACCCTACAACGGGTGAGTGCTATGCTGCTCCCCAGTTCAGCCAGACTCCACTCTGGCGAATGGGACCGCACATCCGTCCCCACCCCCATTTACACCGCGAATTGACCCCCGTGTATGCCGCGCTTCCGTGCTCTTTAGGGTGGCGCTGGCAGACACGAGCGGGCGAAGGAGACAGGCTTTTGGAACTCACGCCGCGCGTTCCACCGCACAGCAATGACGCCGAAATCAGCGTGCTGGGCAGTGTATTACTGGACAACGACACCATGACCAACCTGGGCGACACGGTAGGCCCGGAAATGTTCTACCGCGAGGGCCACCGCAAGATCTTCACCGCGATGCGTGATTTGCAGGAGCGCGGCGAGCCGGTGGATCTTGTGACCCTCAGCGAAGACCTCCGCAGCAAGGGCACGCTGGACGAGGTAGGCGGGCTAACCTACCTGATCGGCTTGTCAGATCAGGTGCCCACTGCCGCTTATGCGGAGCATTACGCGCGCATCGTGCAGGAAAAGCACACGCTGCGCCAGCTGATCAGCGCGTCGGGTAAAGCTATGCAACTGGCCTACGACGCGCAGTTGCCTCTGGAGGACCTGCTGGACCGCGCCGAAAAAATGATCTTCGAGGTGGCCGAACAGAAGAAGAAGGGCGAGCAGTACCAGGCGATGGGCGAGGTGGTACACGACACCTTCGAATACATCACTTTGCTCCACGCCAACAAAGGCATCCCGGATGGCGTGAGCAGTGGTTTCAAGGACCTAGATGAGCAGATCTCGGGCCTACAGAAGGGCAGCCTGAACGTGCTGGCCGCCAGGCCCTCTATGGGCAAGACGGCCTTCGCGCTGTCCATCGCCCAGAACGTGGCCCTGCGCCGCGAGAAGACGGTGGCGGTCTTCAGCCTGGAAATGCCCAGCGTGCAATTGGCCCTGCGAATGCTGTGTTCCGAGGCCCGCGTGGATATGAACCGTATCCGCAGTGGTCAGCTCAACGAGCGCGACTTCGAGCGGTTGGCGCACGCGGCGGGCCGCTTAGCCGAGGCCCCGATGGTCATTGACGACGAACCGGACCTGACCCTCAACGGCCTGCGCTCCAAGCTGCGGCGTATGGCCGCGCAGCATGGGCAGCTGGGACTGGTGGTCATCGACTACCTGCAGCTGATGTCCGGCGGCAAGAGCAACGGCGGCAGCGACAACCGTCAGCAGGAGATCAGCACCATCTCGCGCGGTCTCAAGGGACTGGCGCGCGAGATGGAGGTGCCGATCATCGTGCTCAGCCAGCTCAGCCGCGCGGTGGAACAGCGCCCGAATCACCGCCCGATGCTCAGTGACCTGCGTGAATCGGGGGCCATCGAGCAGGACGCCGACATCGTGATGTTCATCTACCGTGACGAGTACTACAACAAGGAAACCGACCAGCAGGGCATCGCCGAGATCATCATCGGCAAGCAGCGCAACGGCCCAGTGGGCACCGTCAAGCTGCAGTTCCACAGTTCGCACGTCCGCTTCAATGATCTCGCGCCGGAGGGCGTGTGATGACCGGGGACGGCGGGGTCAAGAACGCGGCGGTGGGCGGTCAGCGCAGGCGACGGCGGCGGCGCACGCCCGGCAGCAGTACGCCGGGACCGGGACAGGTGACCAACACGGTGGCAGTGCCGGTGCCCGCCGCGCCCAGCAAGCGCGGGCAGAAACGCGTGGTGGAGGGGCCGCGCATTGCGGTGGGCTGTATCGTGCTGCGCGGTGAGGAAATCCTGCTGGTGCGCGAACGGGGACGCTGGTCCCTACCCAAGGGCGGTCTGGAGGGCGGTGAGCTGATCCAGGACGGCGCGCGCCGTGAGACCTTCGAGGAAACCGGGCTGGTGGTGGAGCTGCGCGATCTGGCGTTCATCGTGGAGTTCAAGGCACAGACCTGGGGCCACCACTTGCAATTCTTCTACACCGGTCGCGAGGTCAGCGGCAAGCTGGAGCCGCGCGACCCGGACCGTGATGTGCAGGAGGCCCGATTTGTGCCGATCCGGCATCTGCGCGAGTTCATCCGTTTCCGCCCGCGACTGGTCGCCCTGGAAACCTGGTTGCGTGAGCGTCGCCCACGCCATTTCGTCTTCAATCTGGACAAGGAACCCGCCATGCTCCGCAAACGCCGTCGCGTGGGCGAGGGCGGTGTGAACGTCATCGACTCGGATCTGACTGACGAACCGGATTTGTAGGCGGCCCGCCGTACGGGCTGAGCCCGCCCCGAAAAGGTCACCCTGAGCTTGGACACTGTTGTCCAGCTCAGGGTGATCCTTCGCCCTGAATGAAAATGAAATGGCCCAGTTCAGGCCACGTTGCCGCCGCGTGTCCCGGTCCTGACCGTGATCGGTCCAGTGGCCGAGAAATTCTCCATCAAAAACAGGCAGGCGTGGGCCGGGTCCTCGGCGTAGAGCTGATTGCGCTGCCACACCGCGGCGCTCTCCTGCAGGCTGCGCGGGCCACCGACCGACATCTGACCGAAGGAGGCGTCGCCAGGCGCGCCACTCGTCAAGGGCATTTGGGCCGCTCCCTCCTGTTCGTCCTGCACGCCCTCCATGTGGAAGACCACCGAGATGAAATCACAGCTGTACTGCTTGCGGTAGCGGTCACACAGCCCGGTCACCAGCGACCTCATCAGCTGATCGCTATCCCGGCCCTCCTGCCGATAGGCCCGAATGGCGAATTCATCGGCCTCGTATTGCATGGTCTGCAAATCGAACTGACAGTCGATGATGCTCAGCAGTTTGCGGACCTCGTAGAGATACGAGGCATGAATGATGTTGGAGGCGATCATGACCTTGCCGTACAGCGATTCGGCGGGCCGCAGCAGGCCATCGAGTACATGTTCACCAGTCAGGGTCGCCAGAAATACGTAGTCGGGCAGCTCGGATTCGAAGAACGCCTGTACAGCTCCCTGACAGCGCAGATCAAGGTCCTCGGCGGTGCGGGTGAGGACGTTCCAATAGCCCAACTCTTCCAGTTTTCGGCAGACTACGGCGCCGATCAGGCTGTCATGTCCCGCCACGTAGATTTTGGCATCCACCGGAATTCCCATTCGCATCGTTCGCCCCACCCTCTGACCCACATTTGGCCGTGCCCGGCACATTGCCAGGAGCGGTCTGTCACAGTGGCGCCCCGTCCTTAATAGGTGGGGCATGCACTGGCGCACCGGCACTCTCCGGTCCACTTCACGCTGGGCGCAGACCTCGTCTTGCCAGAGCCATCGCGGTGAGGGCAGTGTTCTTGAAGCGGCGTTACTACGGCGTTAATCGTGTGGGGGCAAGGGGGGTCCAGGACAGATATTTGCAGCAACGTTGGCCTGCAAAGTTTTTGGCGGGGCAGACTGCGGCGCCCAGATCAGCGCTGCACCGTCAGGGAGGGTGAGACAGCAGGTTGGTCCACCCGCACTCCGGCGACACCCAACCGCTCAGGGGCTGCCATCAATGGCAGCAGCGGCTGACCGTTGATGGTCAGTTCCCCGAGAGTGAGGGCCAGATCGAGGGCACGCACATGCACTTCCAATCGCTCGGTTGGCTGTCCCGCCGCCAGGTTGAAGACCACTTCATGCTCCATCCAGGTCCCCAGGATCACGTCGCTCCGGACCCCCTGCCGCTGGCCTTCCTCGGTGTAGTCGGACATGTCGTCAGGTGTCAGGACCTGCGCGCCGTCAGCGCCGGGAACGAGAAAGCGCAGCGGGAAGGCCACCTGATTCGGCCCCAGCTCATGTCCACCGTGGAAGACATCCAGTCGCCACACCACCCGCAAGGTCAGGCGTGGGGCATCCCGCAGGGCAGCGGGCAGCGGCACATGCACCCGCAGGGTGTGCGGGTGCCCGTAGCGCCCCTGACTCAGCACGCTGAGCCAGCCGCCAGGCTCCCAGGCCAGTCGGTAGCCCTGCCACGTCACGCCGGCGCTGGCCGCAGCATGTGTTCGCCGGGGCTCGGCCACGTTGGGAGCCGGGTGAGGCGGCAGCATCGGTGCCGACAGCATCCGGGTGGCCACTGGGGCCGACGTCTGACCGCCCGTAACCATGGGCCGCAGCAGCGGGCTGCCGGCATCCAGACGGGCACGGTAGAGCTTGCGGAGACGATCGGCGTCCTGATCGGCCCCGGCACGTTCCGCGTAGTACAGGGCCAGGCCCGGCTGGCTGGTTTCCAACTCTGCGGCCAGATGGCGTCGCAGCGCCTGCCGCTCTGCATGGGGCAGCAGGCTTGCCAGCGCGATCCGCAGCCCCTCGGACCGAAAGCGGTACCACGGCTCGCTGCGAGTCACGTCTCCCAGTGAACCGAAACCGGGCCAGGCCAGAGCGCTAGGCGCTTCTGCCTCGACCAGGGCGCGGCGGTCCAGTGCCTCCCGCAACAGCGCTGCCGCCGGGATATTGGAGCGGGCCGCATCCGGCAGAGACTCGGCCAGCGTGAAGCTGAAATCGCCCTGGATGACCCCCAGATGACTCAGGGCCTCGCGCAGCGGCGCAGGCCAGCCATCGATCTCGCCCAGATACGTGTCCCGAATGGTGGTGGGCAAGCGGCGCTGCGAAAGCGGCCCAGCCTCCGCACCTGCGTCCTGCGCCCCTGCAGTCGGAGCCGGGACAAGCTGCGGCAGACCGCCCCCTTCCAGCAGAGCGAGCAAGTGCAGGGGATTGCCGCCACTGCGCTGCAGGATCACGGCGGCCCGCGCGTACAAGTCTGCACCAAAAGCCACGCCGTCAAGATCGACGCGTGTCCCAAGTGCCTGAACCACGCTATTCAGCGAGAGCGGGGTGATTTCCAGCACCAGACTCTGGGCTGCACCGAAACGGCGCAACAGGGCGCGGCAGAGGGGGGCCTGTGCCGGTGGGGTGCGGCTGAGCATGATCAGGGCACGCGGACAGGCCGCAGGGACATTAAGCAGGAACTCCAGCAACGAGGCCAATTCCACCGGTGCATTGTGGGCGTGGTCGAGCACAATCGCCACCGGTTGTGGCAGGGTGGCCAGCACGGTCGCCACCTTGACTAGATCCTCTTCGAGACTGCCGGGGCGCAGCAACACGTCCTGCAGGGTCCGGGTAGCGTCAGCGTGAGCGCCAGGCGGCTGAGCAGTAGAGGAATAAGGCTCAGCCGACACACCAGAAACAGTGGTCTGGCTGCCCTTCGTCGGGGACAGCAGGAAGGGCTGGGCCAGCAACGTCTGGGCCAGCGTCGCCACCACCAGGCGGCCCGCACGGCTGTTATTGACCCGCAGCGCCAGCCACTGTTCCCCAGCCAGCGCCCTTTCAGCCTCGTAGGACTTGCCGCAGCCGGTAGGGCCGTGCAGCACCACCACCTGTGGCGCCTGCGCGGCGCGGTGCAGGCTGCCGCGTAGCGCCTGTTCACGGCTCGGCACACTGAAGTGCAATGGTCCGTCCGTAACAGCAGCAGAAGCACCAAAGACTGCGTCCGTCTCCAATGCGTCGTCGCGCCACAGCTCACTCCGAGCGCCCCGGCTCGTTTCTCCCCTCACCCCACCCACAGCCGGGAAGACCGAAGCTGGCTCCTCGTCGTCTCCTGAGAGCTCGCCGGGATGAACAAAGCCCAGGGCTTCGGCGCGCGCGGCAATGGCGCGAGTGGCCCAGCCCTTCCCGCTGCGCTCGAATTGCCGGTAAGCCTGACCCAAGACCTGCTCGATATGCTCGGTCAGGACCCATCGCTGGTGGTCTATCCATTCCTGGAAGGCGGGGCTGCCAAGATCCTCCAGACCGCTGAGCGGGACCCCACGCAGAGTTGAGAGCCACTGCGCCAAGCCCGCCTGATCGAGTTCGGTGCCCAGTTGCGACAGCCAGGTGTTCAGGTCCGTCTCAACGTTTTCCAGGTACAGCAGTTGGCGACTCAGCGGGAACAGATTCAGCCCCGCAGAGCGGATCCGGGCCAGTTCGACGCGCAGGTTCTTGCGGGCCTCGGGGGTGTTCCACAGCAGGTCGGCCAGCCGCTCACGGTGCTGGGGCAGCTTCTCGATGGTCAGGTACGTGATCAGCGCCACGGCCTTTGCCGATAACGGCACCGGGCGATTGTTGTAGGTGACGTGAGCATGTCCCAGCAGGTGTACGGTGAGCATGGCTAAACTCCGTGCGAGGTGATCAACGGTAAGCGATCATCGTGGCGGAACGGCCCAGCGTTAAGGGTGGCGCCGGGCGGCATGGGAAACGAGGAGTCAGAATAAATGGATTCATCACCTGCTTGCGCTCTTTCCAGTCTGCCGTCCAGCAGATGTTGGGATTCTCGAGTCACGTTAATTATTTCTCATTAGCCGTCAGCTTGAGGTCAGGTTCCGGGAGCCCGGTCGGATGGCGTCCTACTTCGACGGAAGAAGAGGACCTGTGCCAGGACTGAGGGTAATCCCAGGGGTCTGCCAGGGAACTTACAGATGATGTTTACGGTTTTGAAACGCGTTGTCAGGAACACTTCTGGAACACACAGGGCCAGCGCGCCCGCCAGAGGAGTCCGGTAAAGTGAGTGGGACAGCGGCTGGAGCAGGACGCGGCACGAAGGAAGACTTATGAAAAAAGCACTGATTACAGGCATCACCGGACAAGACGGCAGTTATCTGACCGAGCTGCTGCTGGACAAGGGGTACGAGGTTCACGGCGTGATCCGCCGGGCCAGCACCTTCAACACCGAACGTATCGACCACCTGTACCACGATCCACATGACCCCAACGCACGTCTTTTCCTGCACTACGGCGATCTGGCCGACGCCTCTGGCGTGCGGGCGCTGCTGGAAAAAGTACAGCCACAGGAGGTCTACAACCTGGGCGCGCAGTCCCACGTCAAGGTCAGCTATGATCAGGCGGAATACACCGCCGACGTGACCGGGCTGGGAACGCTGCGCCTGCTGGAAGCAATCCGCGACGTGGGCGGGCGCACCGGCAACCCCATGCGCTTCTACCAGGCGTCCAGCAGCGAGATGTTCGGCGCGGCCCCACCCCCGCAGGGCCTGCACACCCCCTTCCACCCGCGCAGCCCCTACGCGGTGGCCAAGGTCTACGCCTACTGGCAGACCGTCAATCACCGCGAGGCCTACGACCTGTACGCCTGCAACGGCATCCTGTTCAACCACGAGAGCCCCCGGCGCGGCGAGACCTTCGTGACACGCAAGATCACCCGCGCGGTGGGCCGAATCAAGATGGGCCTGCAAAAGAAGCTGTACCTGGGCAACCTGGACGCCAAGCGCGACTGGGGCCACGCCCGCGACTATGTGGAAGCCATGTGGATGATGCTGCAGCAGGATGCCCCGCGCGACTACTGCATCGCCACTGGCGAGGCGTACAGCGTGCGTGAATTCGCCGAGCGGGCCTTTGCGCTGGCAGGGCTGAACCACGAGGATTACGTGGAGATTGACCCACGTTACTTCCGCCCCGCCGAGGTCGACTACCTGCTGGGTGACGCCGCCGAGACCCGCGAAAAGCTGGGCTGGAGCCCCAAAACAACTTTCGAGGAACTGGTGCGCGAGATGGTGGACCATGACCTGGAGCTGGCCCGCCAGGAACGGACCCTGCGCGACGCCGGCCACACTGTGGCGCTCAAGGGAGCCGGGGCCTTCTGATGCAGCTGACAGACCGCATCTACGTCGCCGGTCACGGCGGTCTGGTCGGCAGCGCGCTGATCCGACGCCTGAAAGCCGACGGATACACCAATATCCTCACCTGTGGCAGCCGGGAGCTGGACCTGCGCGACCAGGGGGCGACGCGGGCCTTCTTTGAAGCCGAGCGCCCGCAGTACGTGTTCCTGGCGGCGGCCAAGGTGGGCGGCATCCATGCCAATAGCACCCGGCCCGCCGAGTTCCTGTACGACAACCTGATGATCGCCGCCAACGTGATCCACGCGGCTCACGTCACCGGTGTCCGGAAACTGCTAAACCTGGGGTCCACCTGCATCTATCCGCGTGACGCGGCGCAGCCCCTGCGCGAGGACGCCCTGCTGACCGGCCCCCTGGAGGAGACCAACCGCGCCTACGCGGTGGCGAAGATCGCCGCCATCGAATTGTGCGATCAGTACCGCGCGCAGTACGGTTCGGACTTTGTCTCTGCCATGCCCACCAACCTGTACGGGCCAGGAGACAATTTCGATCTGATGGGCAGCCACGTGCTGCCCGCCCTGATCCGCAAGATGGTGGACGCCCGCGAGGCCGGCACTCCCACCGTCAGCGTGTGGGGCAGCGGCACGCCCCTGCGCGAGTTCCTGCACGTCGACGATCTGGCCGACGCCTGCCTGTTCCTGATGCAGCACGTCTCCGAACCCGGACCCATCAACGTGGGTACCGGTCAGGACCTGAGCATCCGCGAGGTGGCCGAGCAGATCCGGGCCGTGGTGGGCTACGCCGGCGAACTGGCCTTTGACGCCAGCAAGCCTGACGGCACCCCGCGTAAGATCACGGATGTCAGTCGCATCCACGCGATGGGCTGGCACCACCGCATTGCCCTGGACGAGGGCCTCCGAAGCACGGTGGAATGGTATCTGGCCCACCGCGGTCAGGTGCGCGGCGAGGTTGTGGTCGGATAGAACCAGCTGAAACCTGGGCAGAACATCAAAACAATCGGAGGTCCGTCCCCAGTTGGGAAGACGGACCTCTGATTTTCAGGTGGCTTGTCAGGAGCCTAGCGGACGTTCACGGTCAGGCGCGCTTCCGGCGCGTCGCTGGCGCTGTCCTCTGCCGGGCGAACCTCGTAGGTGACGCTGCTGGCCCGTCCCGCGCGAACGCCGGGGTTGCTGGTAAAGCTCCAGCCACAGCCAGCGCCCAGTCGTACCGTCTTGTGCCCGACGGTGCGTCGGCCGCGCTTGACGGTCACGATGTAGGCGCTGCCGCTGCCCTTACCCCCGAAGCGGTAGGGCGCGGTGACCGTCTCGCCGTCTTCCAGGCTGACACTCAGGGGCTGCGTGCAGGCCGCTCCCTGGGCACTGACAGAAGCCGCCTGCACCGTGACGGGCACCGAGGCAACCTCCTCGTCCGCTGCCGAACGAATCACATAAGTTTTCTCACCCTCACCGGGAGCGGGCACCGCGTGCGTCCAGGTGCCGGACGCCCCCACAGTAAAGCTGCCGATGCTGACGCCATATTCCAGGACCTCGAAGGTCTGGCCCGCCGTGCCGGTGCCCGAGAGCGTGAAGCCTGCGCCGGACACCTCCGCACCGCTGGCCGGACTGCCAACGGTCACCCCCGCCGCACCATCCGAATCTCCCGGTGCGGCTGATGTAACGTCCTCTACCGCCGTGGCCCCGGCACCGTCGTGTCGGACCCACCCGTCCCGGCGGGGGTGGTGTCGGCACCATCGACGTCTGCCGTCCCCACCACGACGTTCAACGCGGCCATTTCTCCGCCCGCTGCATTCCTGAGCGTATAGGTCTGCGGCCCAATGGGCGCGCCGTCTCCCACTTCCAGACTCCAGGCCCCGTCAGGACCGACGGTGGCACCACCAACCCTGGTATCCCCTAGGAACACCTCCAGCACCTCTTCGGAAGGACCGGTCCCACGCAGGGTGAAGCCGCTCGCTGGCACGGCCGCGCCGCTCTGGGGATCTGTGAAGACCGGTTGCACGGGCATGGCGGGCATGCCCCCACCAGCGGCCGTGCCCAGTGTGCTTGTCTCAGAGGTGGGCGCTGCCGTGTCGGGGACGGGCGTGGGCGTGACAGGATCGGCAGACTGACGGCTTTGCACCAGCCAGTAGCCCCCCAGCACCAGCAGGAGCAGCAGCGGAATCAGCCACAGCGGAAAGCCGCCGCCCCGGCGGGCCGGTGGAGATGGGGGCGGCGCGGGCGTCTCGAACCGCGCGGGCCGCGGCGGCTTGAGGGGCGAGGGCCGGGCGGGCGCACCCGTGGGCATGGAGCGAGGGGCGGCAGGTGCGGGCGTGGGGGCAGTGCCGGGCAGCGGCGTCCCGGAAGCCAGGCTGTCGATCAGCACACCCAGGCTGGAGAAGCCGGACGGCAACGTCCCCTTCAGCCCATCAGACAGACCACTCCAGGGAAGGGCGGCCAGGCCAGCTGGCTGGGCGCGGGTCAGGACCGACAGGACCAGCGGGGTCAGCAGGGCCAGCAGGCGGCGCGAACTGTCACCGCTGCCGCCCAGCGCGCTGCCCAACCGCCCGGTCACCGCGTTCACGTCTCCGAACAGTGAAGCCATCAGGCCGCGCCCCTGGCCTTCGATACGCGCCACCTCCACAGGACTATCCAGCAGGGCCGTGTTGACCTGACCGTCCTCATCCGTCAGGGGCGCGAAGGGCCGGGCCAGCGCATCCAGCTTGCTCCCGGCCTCGGCCTTGCCTACCAGCGCTGCCAGCACCACCGGCAAGGCGGCCAGAGCGGCCTGCTTACGAACACCCCCCCCAAAGCCCGCCACCGCGCCGATCTGCTGGCCCACCACGCCGCCAAAGCGCTGCTGGAGGAACTTCAGCAGCCCCTCCGGCGTGCCAGGGTCCAGCGGCTCAACCTCCGGCGAGATGCTGTCCTGTGACGCGGGGGCCGGTGGGACGGATGCGGGCGGGCTCGTCTCCAGTGCGGCTGGTACGACTCCGGCAGGGGGCGACTCGACTGACTCGACCTCCTCTGGTGCGCCCTCATTCGAAAGCTCTTCAGGAGCCTCCGGCGTGACAGCTTCCGCTTCGACACGAACAGCCCCGATCACTGCTGTCTCCGCCACGCTCACCACGATGGTCTTGGTCTCTGACGCCGTTTCGGTCACGGGTGCGCCATCAGGCTGCGGATCCTCCAGGCCTGCTCCGCCCAGGCTTGCGAGCATCGGCGCGATGTTCCCGGCCTGCAGACCACGCTGACCCAGGGCACTCAGCAGCAGGGGCAGGGTCATCTGGAGCAGTGTCTGGACGCTGGCCGGGTCCGCTCCCGTCTGAGCGGCCACCTGTGCGGGCAGACGGTTCGCGGCTTCCCCCAGCAGCGCCGGGGCGAGCATCTCCCCGGCCTGTTGCAGGTGGTCCGCACCGCCCGATTCGTCCAGCGCATCCGCCACACTGCCGAAGGCGGGCAGAGCCCCCACAGCCTCGGCGATCATGGCCTCGCCTTCTGGGTTCCTTGCCGACTGGGATAATGCCTGGAGCTGAAGCAGAATCCCGGCTTCCAGCACCCGCCCAGTCATCTCCGGCTCCAGGCCCACAAGCCGCGCCAGCCGTGCCACCGCGTCGGAGTCAAAGTAGGACTGAATCAACTCGGTTGCATTCATGGACATTCTCCACAGCATAGGGTGAAGGACAAAGGGGCGCAGCACACGTCCGGGGTCGGCAAGGGTCCGAACTCAGGAAACTGCGCCATCAACAGCTGCGCGGCCTGGTCTTCTAGGCCTTCCACACGTTTCCGGAGCTGCTTGGTTTCCCGGCCGTCCAGCGTGGAGACCGGCCGTCGCACGACACGATCACTCGCCCGTCCTTGAGGGCACGGGACTCGAAACGCCCGTCCAGCAATTCTCCCCGAGCGTCTTACGGCACTACAGGAGAACACTGGGATGCGAGCCTTCGACGACTTCCAGCCGGTTGCCAAAGGCATCTTTGAGAAAAACGCGCAGCACGTCCGCCTCCGCATCGGAAACATAGGGGACACCGTGCGCGTCGCAGTGCGCACCAAAGGCGCCGATGTCGTCGCAGCGCAGTGCCGGGTGGCCCTTCTCGCGCGGCACGAAGTCGGGGGCCACCCCCACATGCAGCTGACGCCCGTCGGGCAGCCCAAACCACACGCCACCATTCTTTTCAAAGGCGGCGGGCTTGCGCAGCTCCGGCAGACCCAGAAAGCTGCCGTAGAAGGCGCGCGCAGCTTCCTCGCATCCGGCGGGGGCTTCAACCTGAAAGTGATCGAGTCCGGTGATCAGAGTGGCCATAGAAAGAAGCGTAGCAAGCAGTTCCCGCTCCGATTGCTACTTCTCTAGGGACAACAAGTTGAATTAAGCTTGCGCTGCGCTCTCTTCCCCACCGTGCGCCGGAGGATCAAAGCTGTCGCGCGCCCGCACCACCAGGGTCAGAATATCGTAGGTGGCGACGAGCTCGTCCCGCTGGTTGGTGATCTCGGCGTGCCATTCCACCACGCCGGTAGGCCGCTCCTCGCCCTCCCGCAGGTCCTTGCGAATCTTGCGCTTGCAGGTCAAGCGGGTGCGGATGGTATCGCCGATCCCGACAGGCTCCACGAAACGCAGGTTCTCCAGACCATAGTTCGCCAGCACGGGCCCCGGCGCAGGCGAGACGAACATCCCAGCGGCCGCAGAAATCAGGAAGTAGCCGTGCGCCACCCGCCTGCCGAAAATCCCCTCCTTCGCGCCAATCTCGTCCACATGGGCGTAGAAATGATCCCCGGTCAGACTCGCGAAGTTCACGATGTCGGCCTCGGTGACAGTGCGGCGGTGCGTAAGCAGGCTGTCGCCTACCCCGATCTCATCGAAGGTCTTGCGGAAGGGGTGAACCACGTCCTCGCGCACTGCCCCGCCCGGCACGTATTCGCGTGTGATCGCGGCCAGGGTGGTGGGATCGGCCTGAACTGCCACCTTGTTCATGTGGTGCTTGACGCCCGCGATGCCGCCCAGCTCTGCGCCACCCCCCGCCCGGCCGGGACCGCCATGGAGCAGTTGCGGCAGCGGGGAACCGTGACCAGTACTTTCCTTCGCGTCGTCACGGTTGAGGACCAGCAGGCGTCCGTGCGTGCTCGCCAGCCCAAGCACCAGCTCGGTGGCCTCGGCACGGTCATGCGTGACCACACTGCCGGCCAGCGAACCGCGCCCCATGCGGGCCAGTTGAATGGCGTCGTCCAGCGAGTCGTAGGGCAGCAGCGTCGCCACCGGGCCAAAGGCCTCCAGTTCATGCGGTCCCACAGCGGTCAGGGGCGAGTCGCACAGCAAGACCGTGGGATCGAGGAAGGCTCCCTTCTCGCGGTCGCCGCCCAGCAATTCACCCGCCTCGCCGCCGATGATCACCCGTGACTCCTTCCCCAGTTCCTCCAGCGTTCGCCGCACGCGGTCGCGCTGTTCCACGCTGACCAGCGCGCCCATTCGCACGTCGTCGCGGGCGGGGTCACCCAGCGTGACCTTGCCCAGTTCCTTCTTCAGCGCCTCGGTCACGGCCTCCACCATCCCCGAGGGCACGATGGCGCGGCGGATGGCGGTGCACTTCTGGCCTGCCTTGCCGGTGATCTCGCGGGCCACTTCCCTAACGTACAGCGTGAATTCCGGGCTGTCGGGCGTCACGGTCAGCCCCAGCACCGAGGCGTTCAGGCTGTCGGCCTCAGTGTTGAAGGGCACCGAATGGGCGATGATGTTGGGATGCACCTTGAGCTTGGCCGCCGTCGCCGCGGAACCGGTGAACGCGACCAAATCCTGCTCACGCACGTGGTCCAGCAGATCGCCCGGCTCACCGATGACCAGTTGCAAGGCACCCTCTGGCAGCAAGCCGGACTCTATGATGTCGCGCACCACGCGTTCGGTCAGGTAGGCGGTCTGCGGCGCGGGCTTGACCAGACTTGGCATTCCAGCAATAAAGGCGGGCGCGAGCTTTTCCAGCATCCCCCACACCGGGAAATTGAAGGCGTTGATCTGGACAGAGACGCCCTCACGGGGCACGAGCAGGTGACGGCCCACGAAAGTGCCGGCCTTGCCCAGTCGCTCCACCTTGCCCTCGGGCAGAAAGCGCTCGTCGGGTAGTTCGCGCCGGGCCATGCTGCTGTAGCTCAGCAGGGTGCCGATCCCGCCCTCGATGTCCACCCAGCCGTCGCGGCGGGTTGCGCCGGTCAGCAGGTTCAGGGCGTAATACTCCTCCTTGCGCTCCATCAGGTACAGCCCCAGAGCTTTGAGCGCCCGCGCCCGCGTGTGGAAGGTCATCTTCCGCAACCCCGCGCCTTTCTGACGTCCGTAAGCCAGCGCGCCGGCGAAGTCCACCCCCTCCGAGGAAATCACGGCGACGGGGCGGCCATACACGGCGTCCACCAGGGTTTGCCCATCGGCATTGGCATGCCATTGGCCGGACACGTAGGAGGCGGGACGAAGGATTCGGGCTTCAGTCTGGGTGGTCATGGGGACTCCTGGGTCAAGAGAATGAGCGGCTGAGGATGAAAATCAGCATACGGGATGTGCCAGGGGGCATTTGGATCGGGCTTGCCTTTTGCCACGGGCCGCCTGCCAACCGCTCAGCATTCGTGTCAGGACGCCAGAGGTTGTGGGGTGGGGCAAGCCATGACCCTGCCCTCGCCTGTCACGCCCGCTGGTACGCCACCCGCCCGTCCACCACCGTCAGCAGCGGCCAGCCCCGCAGCGTCTCCCTGGCCCAGGGCGTGAACTTGGCCTTCGTCTTGAACTCGGCAGGGTTAACCGTCCGCTCCGTCTCCAGATCAAGGACTACCAGATCGGCGGGGGCACCTGCTTCCAGCGAGGGCACGACCCATCCCATCACGCGGGCGGGGGCGGCGGTCATCAGGTCCAGCAGTTTGTCCAGCCCCAGCGTCTCGCCAAAGCGGGTGTACATCAGCGGAAAGGCCAGTTCGATGTAAGCGATCCCACTGGGAGCGTCCAGCAGATCGCGCTCTTTCTCAGCGCGGGTGTGGGGGGCGTGATCGGTGGCAATACAGTCCACGGTGCCGTCCCGAAGGCCGGCCAGCAAGGCGTCGGCGTCGGCCTGGGTTCGCAGTGGGGGGGCCACCTTATACATCGCGTCGAAGCCGCGCAACGCCTCGTCGGTCAGGGTCAGGTGGTGGGGGCAGACCTCGCAGGTCACGTTCAGGCCGCGCGCCTTCGCGCCGCGCACCAGTTCCAGCGCGCGGGCGGTGGACAGGTGCTGAATATGCAGGTGGGCTCTAGAACCCTGGGCGTGAAGCCCCGACAAAATCTCCAGATCGCGGGCCACGCGGGCCGCTTCCGCCGCCGCCGGGTTGCCAGGCAGGCCCAGGGCCTCACTGACCGGACCCTCGTTCATCACGCCGTCGGCGCGCAGCGATGCGTCCTCGGCATGCACGCTGACCATACGGCCCAGACTGCCAGCGTATTCCAGCCCCAGCCGCAGCACCCGCGCGTTCTCGTTGGTGCGCCCGTCATCGGTGAACATCACGGCCCCAGCGTCTTTCAGGTACGACAGTTCGGCCAGAGCCTCACCGTTCTGGCCCTTCGTCAGCGCCGCCGCAGGCTTCAGGCGCGAGAAGCCCAACCCCTTGGCCTTCTCGGTCAGGCTGCGGACAATGGCCGGATCGTCGATGACGGGTGAGGTATTTGGCATGCAGACCACCGTGCCGTAGCCGCCCGCCGCTGCTGCCGCGAGCCCAGAGGCCAGGTCCTCCTTCTCGGTTTGCCCCGGCTCGCGCAGGTGGGCATGCAACTCGATCAGTGCAGGTGCGATGGTACCGCCCTGTCCGTCGATGGTCTCGCCCTCTGCCGGAATATTCCAGCCCTTGATGACACCGTTCTCAATGGTGACCGACTCGGTCGTGGTGGCGTTGGGACGGCGGATATTGGTGATGGTTAAAGTCATGAAATCCCCGTATGGTTGACGCTATCTGACAAGGAAGAAATAGCTGCCCTGCTCGTTAAGAGCAACAAGACGATCGAGAAGTTGGATTCGGCTGTCCGCCATTTAGTCCTGATCATCTGGATAAGTAATCCATTCGTACAGATATATCTTTCCGGTCCTGGAGTCTTGAAAGAGTGCTTCGGACGGGTTACCGATATCTCCAATGGCTTGCCAATACCATGATCGACAGGAATAGAAATCAGCAATTCGTTCAAGGAGAGGCTGGGGAAAGTATGGATTGGCGTCTATACACAAGTATGGATCAAGCAGAAAGACGCCGTAGCTGGTCTACTGGCCGAGTAAAGTCCACAGATCTGTCCCGATCCTCCTTCACTCACCTATCGTTTACCTCAACCTTCGCTCAATCCTTCTTCTGCCCAAACCCCATCGCCTGGAACGTCTGGTATTGCGGCGCTCCACCCAACATGTTCTGGCCGCCGTCCACCGGCAGGATCACGCCGGTAACGTAACTGGCTGCGTCGCTGACCAGGAACAGCGCGGCGTTGGCGATGTCCTGCGCCACACCCAGACGCCCCAACGGAACAGTCCCGGCCACCATGCTGCGGCTCTTCTCGTCGGGGGCAAGCCGCGCCATGCCCTCAGTGCCGTCGATAGGGCCGGGAATAATGGCGTTCACGCGGATGCCGCGTAGACCCCATTCGATGGCCAGCGTCCGCGTCAGGGCGTCCACGCCGGCCTTGGCCGCCACCACATGCGCTTGCATAGGCACCGGGATTCCATAAGCGCTGATGCTCAGGACGTTGCTGCCCGGGGCCTTCAGGTGCGGGGCCGCCGCTTTGACGGTGTGGAAGGTCCCAATCAGATCGATGTCTACCACGCTCTTGAAGCCGTTGGGCGAAATGCCGTCCACCGGAGCCGGGAAGTTCCCTGCCGCGCCGGCCAGCACGATGTCGAAGTCGCCGAACTGCTCGACCGCCTGTGCCACCGCCGCCTGCATGGCCGCAAAATCACGCACGTCGGCGCTAACGCCCAGGCCCCGTCCGCCCGCATCCACAATGCCCTGGGCCGCCTTCTGGGCCTTTTCCAGATTGCGGCCCAGGATCGTGACCGCGCAGCCGTGCGCCGCGAAACTCTGGGCAATCCCCAGATTGATGCCGCTACCGCCGCCGGTGATCAGGGCGTGCTTGCCGTGGAGCAGATCGGGGCGGAAGGTGGATTCGGGCGTGCCTGCGCTGAGGGTCATGGTGCTCCTTGGGGAGAATGAAACTTAGGGTCGAGGCAGGAAAGAGCGTCGACAGGCTCTTTCCTCCCATCTGCTGGGCTTGACCTGCACTGTAGCGCGAAAGCCTGACGGGCTGACCCTCACGCGGGCCGGGCTTCAGACATCCAGCACCCGGTAACCGTAAGCATTGACCACCCGCGTTCCCGAGGCCTCATCGACATATTCGAGCTTGCGGCCCTCGTACTCGTGGATATGGCCGTGTACCAGGAGGGCGGGGTGACGGCGTTCCATGAAACGGTTGATTTCCGGGCAGCCCCGGTGGGCGTAGTCGCTGCCCGCGTGCGGCCCGGCGGGCGGGGCGTGGGTCAGCAGAATGTCCACGCCGCCGCGTGCATGCAAAGCCAGCTTGCCCAAGCCCCAGCGGGCCTCGAAGGCGCTGTACTGCCCCCTGCCCTTCTCGCGGTAACGGGGTGCGCCGCCCCACCCGGCAATCTTGAGCCCGGCTTCCTCCACCACGCGCCCGTGCGCGGCGATCACGCCGCGCGCGGGAATGCGCCCGTCACCCTCGTTGACGTATTCGTTCTCGTGATTGCCATGCACGTAGATGATCGGCACCGTCAACTTGGTCGCCAGAAATTCCAGGTAGTAGCCGGGAAGGTCCCCGGCAGCCAGCACGGCGTCGACCTCTGGCACACCTTTGGGAAAGCCCTCGCGGTACACGAAAGGATGCACGTAGTCTGCCAGCAACATGATCCTCTTGCCCAGCACACGCGGCTGGACGGCAGGAGGAGCATTAGAAACGGTCTGGATCATCGGGGAGTGGCTTCTTCGGAACGTTGAGAAGGCGGCTGAATTGTCGGTGTCCCGAGTGTAGGTCTTGTGCGCAGCTACAGACGGCGGCGCGTCTAGGACAGAGACGCGAAAGATTCACGATACCCTGCCCGCGTGCCCTTTCTCTTTACCCCGCGTTTACAGCTGCTGCCCCTGACCCGCGCCATGATCATCGCCCGGCTGGAGGGCGAGGCGTTCACATTGATCTGTGACACACCCGATGGCCAGCTGAACGTGTTCTTTCCCGCCGAGTGGCCCGGAGCACCCCTGGGAGCCTTTCCCTACTACCTGACCCAGACGGACGCGGCGGGCGTCAAGCCCGGCTCCTTTGTGGCCGTCACGCGCGATGGAGGGCGGGCCATCGGACAGCTGGGCAGCAAGGGCAGACCCAACGCGGCGGGCGAATTGGAAATTGGCTACGGCCTGAATCCGGAAGTGTGGGGGCAGGGCCTGGCGACGGAGGCGGTGAGCGCACTCGTTGCCCATCTGCACGCCCAGCCCGACGTGCAGACCGTGACCGCCCAGACGGCGCTGTTCAACCGAGCCAGCGAGCGCGTCCTGGAAAAACTGGGCTTCGTGCGAACCGGCAAGGGCTGGGACCGGGAAGACGGAGAACTGACGGTCTGGGCACACCACGGCTAGGCCACGCCGCGCAGACCAATGAGGCCCTCCGCTACAGGCTGGGACCACGCGCCCGCATATCGCGCGCCACCCCTTCCCATCGCCACTTGCCCTTCATTCGCTGAGTTCTGCTCTTGCCACAGCATGAATATTCAACTGAATATCCCCTGAGCCCGTACCACACCATTCCCACGAAAATAATGTTGCAGGCGCAAGGCATAACTCCGCCTGTCCCGTAAGCTGAATGCATGAACGTTTCTATTCTGGGTATTCCGATGGATCTGGGCGCAGGGCGGCGCGGTGTGGACATGGGGCCTTCGGCACTGCGCAACGCGCATCTGGCCACCCGCCTGCGGGAGCTGGGGCATACGGTGGAAGACCTTGGCGACATTGCCGTGGCCCTGCCCGAGACGCTGGACAAGCACCGGGAGACCGGGCTGGTCTTTCTGGAACCGATCATCGACGCCTGCCGTGACGCTGTTGGGCGGGTGGCGGCCTTGCCGGACGGTACTTTCCCGCTGACGCTGGGCGGCGATCACAGCGTCAGCATGGGTACCGTGACGGGCAATGCGCTGCGGGGTCAGCCGCAAGGCGTCCGCAGCGGGCTGATCTGGGTGGATGCCCACACCGACTACAACACGCCGCAGAGCAGCCCCAGCGGCAATATCCATGGCATGCCGGTGGCACATTTGACCGGGCTGGGCGATTCCAAACTGACCGGACTGGGCGGGGGCTGGCATATGCGCCCCGAGGACATCGTGATGATCGGCATCCGCAGCGTGGATCAACGGGAGCGCGCCCTGATGCAGGAGGCAGGCATCCTGGCCTACACCATGAAAGAAGTGGATCAACTGGGCATCACCCGTATCCTGGACGAAACGTTGGAACGCCTGGGCGGCCTGGAGCGGCTGCATGTCTCCTTTGACGCCGACGCTCTTGATCCGTCCATCTGTCCCGGTGTGGGGACCCCCGTACCCGGCGGTCTGACCTACCGCGAGGGCCACCTGCTGATGGAACTGCTGAGTGAGTCCGGGCGCGTGACGAGCATGGACATCGTGGAGGTCAATCCGATTCTGGACATCCATAACCAGACGGCGGAAGTCATGGTGGGCATGGCCGCCAGCCTGCTGGGGCAACGCATTCTTTAGGCCAGTATCGCCAGGCCACGCCCCGAAACCTCAACGCCCCACACCGCGAAGGGTGTGGGGCGTTGAGGTTTCGGGAGCCTGAAGGATTAAGCGGGTTCGGAGTCGGTCTCTTCGGGGTCTTCCAGCTCCGGGACACCACTCTCGGCGCCCGGACCATCCACCGCCTGGGGGCGGGCGAAGCGCAAGTAATCTGCCCATGGAGGCGTGTGGCCCAACTGGCGCACCATCAATGCAATCTGCGCGGTGTGGCGCACCTCATGGGTCATGACATTCCACATCAGCTGATCGAGGGTCACGGTGTCGCTGGCCGGATCGTCCTGCACCAGTTTGATGCTGCGCCCCAGATCCGGTCCGGATTCCAGGAAGTCCTGGGTCAGGCGGCTGACCGTCCGTCCATAATCGATGATCCAGGCCAGATCGTACTGCTGGGCCTGAGGCTGGACCCAGTCATGCTTGAAGCGGCCATCGCTCTGAAGATTCTCGCCGCGCGCAATGTAGTGGACCCAGTGATCCTCGACATCGGTCACGTGCAGGAGCAGGTCCTTGATGCTGTGAAAGCGTTCCCCGGACTCGATCAGATTGCGGTCGAGATCGGCGGTAGGCAGGGCACGCAGATAATTCCAAAGTTGCTCGCGCGCGGCAGACAGGTAGGTGTAGTACTCGCGAACGTTCATGGGTAACTCACAGCATACTCTGCGGCGGCGGGGGTTGCGGGTGTCTGAGTGGCCCCATCCCCCAGCAGGGGGGACAACACCCGCTCGACATCGGCCACCGTGACCACTTGCGTCAGCTCCGCGTGCAGATCGGGGTAGTCCGGCAGATAACGGGGCAGCACTTTCCGCAGCGGACGCAGGGTCAGTCGGCCCGTGTCGTCATCGTAGAAACGAGTCTGGAGTTCGGCGTGCCGAAGGGCAGTCCGGGCGCGGACCTGGGCGCTGGGCTGGGCGTCTTCCAGCCCATCCGCCAGCGCACGGAAGATCCAGGGATTGCCCACTGAGCCGCGCCCGATCATCACGGCGGCCACACCACTCTCCCGTTGCCGCTGCCGGGCCGTTTCCGCGCTCAAGATATCGCCGCTGCCCACCACCGGGACGTTGACGCTCGCAGCTACGCGGGCAATGGCATCCCAGTCAGCCTCGCCCGTGTACCGCTGGCGGCTGGTGCGGCCATGCACGGTGATCAGGGACACGCCAGCCGCCTGCAGCCCCTGCGCCACCTCCACACTGCGGTCAGTGTCCCAGCCCAAGCGAATCTTGGCGCTTACGTCCAGCGCGGTGGCCGCGCGCATGGCGTGCAGCAGCTCGTAAGCCACCTCTGGCGTCTGCAGCAGGCACGCACCGCCCCTGCCCCGGATCTTGGGCACCGGGCAGCCCATATTGAGGTCGATGGCCGCCGGGGCGAACCATGCCTCGGCGCGGGCCACCGCCTCCGACAGCAACTCGAGTTCCGCGCCGAACAGCTGGACGGCCCGGCCCTGCTCCCCAGCGTAGGGGCGGCCCAGATTCAGCTTCTCGGTGTCACCGCCCATGACCAGACCGCGCGCGCTGATCATCTCACTGACCGTCCACAGTGCCCCCTGCTCGGCAGCGAGCTGGCGCATGGGTGCGTCGCTGTACCCAGCCATCGGGGCCAGCACCGCCCCGGGATGGGCCAGTCGGGCGGCGTAGAAGCCCGGAGCGGCGGGGGCCGCGGAAGAGGAGTCGGCGACGATCATTCCTACAGGGTAGCGCACCCCCACCCCCCCGGACATGAACCTCTTCTCAAGCGCCAGGACGCCCTGAATTCATATCCCTGCCGGGCTGCAGGGTGTATGCTCTGTTCAAGCCCAGTCATTCTCTCCCCTTTATTCCTGCCGCTCCGGACAGGAGGCTCAACCTTGAATTTCACGCCGCTGGCGCTGCATCACGCGCCGCTCCTGCACATGCTCTACGCTGCCGCTCCCGGCTACTTCGCCCTGCTCGGAAGCCGTGTTCCCTCGCTGTGTGAGATCGAACGAGACGTCGAGATCGCCCTGCTCGATCCACGCCGGCGGCTGGAGCTGTTGCATGACCCACGCGGCGAACTGGTGGGCAGCCTCGACTACAAGCTGGATTATCCCCAGGCCGGTGACCTGACCATCAACCTGCTGCTGATCCGCGAGGACCGCCAGTCGCAGGGGCTGGGCGAGGCTGCCATGCGTGAGCTGGAAGAGCGGCTGCCCCCGCACATCGAGCGCGTGCTGGCCAGCGTGCTGGGGGACAATCCCCGTGGGGCCCGCTTCTGGGAGCGCCTGGGGTACACCTTCACGGTGGACGCCCGCCCGGTCATGACGTGGTACGCCAAGCCGCTGCACGCCCGCCTGCACGACACCGATCCCGGCCTGAGCGTGGCGAGCGACTGATCCTCTGGCCCACGGCCAAAAAGCCCTCTGCACCGCGGTGCAGAGGGCAAGCCATTTCATGGTTCAGGTCCGGCTAGATGTCCTCGCTGCCGCTGTCCATGCGCACGACCCTCGGCGTGAATTTCGCCACCACGTCCACCAGCTCGCTCTGGCGGGCGATCACGTCCTCAATGCGCTTGTACGCTTGCGGCGCCTCGTCGATGCCGCCGCCGATCAACGTGACGCCACGCTCCTTGAGGTAGGCCGCCACCTCCTTTTTGACCAGCTTGTTAGCGGCAGCCTTGCGCCCGAGCTGGCGGCCCGCGCCGTGGCTGGCGCTGCTCAGAGCCTCCACATGCCCGCGTCCGCGGACCACGAAGCCGGGATCGGCCATGCTGCCGGGAATCAGTCCGAGTTGCCCGCTCTCCGCAGGCGTCGCGCCCTTGCGGTGAACAATCATTTCCCGGCCGTTGATCTGCTGCTTCCAGGCCAGATTGTGGCTGTTGTGAACCGACGCCAGCACCCTCACCCCCAGCGCGCGGGCCAGGCGGGCGTGGATCAGCTCATGGTTCGCCAACGCGTAACGTCCGGCCAGATTCATGGCCTGCCAGTACGCCTCACCCTCCTCAGCGTCCAGGGGGAGCCAGGCCAGTTTCCTGGCCGCCGGATCGAGGTTGGGATGCAGCCGTTCGGCCAGTCCTGTGAAGTGGCCGGCCACCTGCGCCCCGAAGCCACGCGAGCCGCTGTGGGACAGCAGCGCCAGGTACTCTCCGGCCTCCAGCCCCAGGTCTGCGCTCGTCAGGGTCAACGTGCCGAACTCCGCAAAATGGTTGCCGCTGCCCGACGTGCCGATCTGGGACGCCGCCTTGTCGAACAGGTGGCGCAGCAGAGGCTGATCTTGCCAGGTGGACTCGTGCAGCACTTCGTGATCGTCGCGCTCGCGCTTCTCGAAGGCCACGCCCGCCCCGAAACGGGTGTGCTTGAGCAGCAGGGATTGAGCTTCCTCCACCTTCACGGCATCCGGTCGCATGGGAAACACGCTCAGGCGCATGCTGCACCCGATGTCCACGCCCACCCCGTAAGGAATCACGGCATTTTCCGTTGCCAGCACGCCGCCGATGGGCAGGCCGTAGCCCACGTGCGCGTCGGGCATCAGCGCCCCGGCGCGGGCGATTGGCAGACGCATGGCAACGTCCATCTGTGCGCTCGCGCCCGGCTCGATCAGGTCCGCGCCCCACACCCCGTAAGGGAGCGGCGAGGGGGATAGGGCCGCACCCATCCGGCTCTCGTTCAGGGTGTTCTGTGCATTCAGTTCCACCGCCAGCTCGGCATAGACGCCGCCTGCCAGATACGCCGCAGGATCGGCCTGCACCGCGCGTAACTCACTCAGGATGGCGCTGCGCTCCAGGCCGGCACGCTCGCGGATGGTCGCGGCACTCAGGGCTAGGCCGATGGCCTTCCTCTCAAACCCCAGTTTGGTGATCTGCTTTCCGTTCATGGTCTTTCCCTTTGCTTCAGAGACGACTGCGCCCCTGGAATGGATCTTGATCGAAGGCGATCCCACGCCGCCCGTCTTCCGTGTCCGAACTCTGGTCTGCTGGCATGTCCACCTCCCTTTCCGCCCGCTACTGTGCCGTATGGCTGGACGCGGCAGCATCCGCACAATGGCGGGGGACTGGCTTAGCGTCACCCATCACAGACCCGTCATGCCCCCCTCCTATACTCGGTCTCATGAAGCGCTTTGCCCTCCTCTCCCTGGCATTATTGCTGGGGACCAATATTCAGACCACCCAGGCCCAGACCCCGACGAGAACCGTCAATATCGGCCTGGGCTACAACCCGGACGTGCAGTTCACGCCCTTCTACGTGGCGGACAAGCTCGGCTACTTCGCCGCCGAAGGACTGAAGGTCAACTATCAGCACGGCTACGTCAATCAACTGCTCCCGCTGCTGCTGCAGGGCAAGCTTGACTTCGTGGTGGGCGATCCCGAGGACGCCATCTTCGCGCGGAACCAGGGCGCAGACGTGAAGTACATCATGACCATGTACCAGAAGAATCCAGTGACAGTCTTCAGCCTGAAACCGCTGGACAGCATTGCCAGTCTGAAAGGCAAGACGGTGGGCATCCCCGGCCCCTACGGCAGCACTTACCACGCCATCCAGGCCCTGCTGGACAGTGCCAAGCTCACCGAGGGCAAGGACATCACCCTGGCCAACATCGGCTTCACGCAGCAGGACGCGGTGCGAGCTGGACGGGTGGACGCCGCAGTGGGCTACATCAACAACGATGTGGTGCTGCTGGGCCAGTCGGTGGACAAGAAGGTCTACACCCTCGACATTTCGGGCGCCTACCCCATGGTCGGTGTGGGTCTGATCGCCTCGGGCAAGTCGCTGACGGGCGATCTGGCGGCGAAAGTGGTGCGTGCCTCCCAGCGCGGGCTGAAATTCACGGTGGCGGACCCGGCCCGCGCCTTCAAGCTGGCCCAGCCCGTGTTCGGCAAGGCCGGAACGCTTGAGATCCTCAGGGCCAGCACGCCGCTGATGACCAGCGCCTACACCCAGGCCAACGGCATCGGCGCGAGCAGCCCTGCCGCGTGGACCAAGGCGGTGGCGGCCCTAGTCAAGCAGGGCAATCTGCCTGCCGGGGCAAAGGCCACCGACTACTACACCAATGGGTTCATCAGCAAGACGCTGAAGTAAGCGCCAGAGATAAAGACAAAGGAGGCCGGAAGCGAATTGCTTCCGGCCTCCTCTGCGTTGGCGGGCGTCAGTCCGCTGCGTCCGCCTGCGAGTACTGAAGGCGGTGCAAGCGGGCGTAGTAGCCCCCGTGCTCCAGCAGTTCGCGGTGGCTGCCCTGCTCCACCACACGGCCCTTGCGCATCACCACGATGCGGTCACAGTGTTCGATGGTGCTCAGGCGGTGGGCAATGATGATGCTGGTGCGTCCGGACATCACCTTGACGAGCGCCTGCTGAATGCGCATTTCGGTTTCGGTGTCCACGTTGGCGGTGGCCTCATCCAGCACCAGCAGGATATCCGGGTTCTGGATCAGCGCCCGGGCGAAGGCCAGCAGTTGCTTCTGCCCGGTGGACAGGGTGGCGCCGCGCTCACGCACCTCGGTCTGATAACCGTTTTCCAGTGACAGGATGTATTCGTGAACGCCCACGTACTTGCAGGCCTCCACCACGCGCTCGTGAGAAATCGCCTCGTTGTTCAGGGTCAGGTTGCTCTCGATGGTCCCGGCGAACAGAAACACGTCCTGCAAGACCACACCCACATGCTTTCTCAGGTCATGCTGGGCAAGGTCTCGCACGTTCTCGCCGTCCACCTTCACTGCGCCGCGCTGCACGTCGTAGAAGCGGCTGACCAGAGCGGTCACGCTGGTCTTCCCCGCCCCCGTCGCGCCCACGAGGGCCACGCTCTCGCCGGGCTGGATGTGCAGGTCGATGCCACGCAGAATCCAGCGGTCATCGCTGGCGGGCGTCTCGGCAGTCACGGTCTGATCGTAGGCAAACCAGACCTGTTCAAAGTCCACCCGCCCCTCAAAATTCGGCAGCGTCTTGGCGTCGGGCTTATCGGCAATCTCCTCCTTGGTGTCCAGAACACCGAAGATGCGCTCGCTGGAGGCCATCGCCGCCTGTAGGTTGTTGAACACGTCGGCCAGATCCTGAATCGGCTGGAACAGTTGCTGCGACAGCTGGATAAAGGCGAACAGCGTCCCCACGGTGATGGCCCCGGCGATGGCGCCGGTCTGCAGCGCCCCGTTGGCATCCACTCCCACGCCCAGGATCTGGCGCGAGGCGAAGTACAGAATCAGGGCCACGGCCACCTGTCCGAGCACCGCCACGGTGGGCATGAACAGCGAGAACCAGTGCACGCTGTTCTCGTTGGCCGTCAGCAGGGCGCGGTTGCTGTGCTCGAAGTCCAGGGCGCTGCGGCGCTCGCGCCCGAACAGCTGCACGGTCAGCATCCCGGTGATGTTCTCGTTGAGCTTGCTGTTCACGATGGCCTGCTGCGTGCGGGTGTTGCGGAAGGCGTCACGCAACTTGGTGCGAAAGAAATTGGTGGCGAAATACAGCACCGGCAGCACCGTGAAGCTGATCAGCGCCAGCCGCCAGTTCACGCTGAGCATGATCACCACATACACCACGATGATAAAGCTGCTCTGGATCAGGCTGACCAGCCCGCCGGTGATGAACTGGTTGATGGCGTCCACGTCGCTGGTCACGCGGGTGATCAGACGGCCCACCGGGTTCTGGTCGAAAAACGCCAGATGCAGACGCTGCAGTTTGCCGAACACATCGGCGCGGATATCGCGCAGCACATTTTGTCCCAGGTAACCGATCACCAGAGCGAAGGCGTACTGCAGCACAAATTCCAGCACCTTCAGGCCCGCGTACAGTAGCGCGGTCATCGTCAGGCCCTGCAGCACCGTGTCCAGCGCGCCGCCACGCTGTAGGGCCAGCGGCGTTAGGTAGGCGTCGATGGCGTGGCGCTGAATCAGCGCGAAGGTAGGTGCGGCCAGCGAGATCAGTAGCGCCAGCACCACCCCGCCGATGACCAGTTTCAGGTAGGGCTGCACATAGTGCAGGATGCGGCGGGTCAGCTGAGAGTCGAATTCCTTCTTGTAGCTGTCGTCGGGGGCGGTCACTTCAGCGCCTCCTGACGGGGCTGTCCCTGATTGGGCTGCTGCCCGTTGCGGACGGCTTCGCGGCGCGCCGCTAGACGGTCTGCCGCTGCCTCGGGGTCACTGATGGCGTTGTCGTCCTCGTCCAGATCGCTGGCCAGACGCTGCAGACGCTCCAGCTCGGCGTAGTGGCCGTTCAGTTCCAGCAGCTCATCGTGGCTGCCCTGCTCGGTCACGCGGCCCTCTTCCAGAACCACAATGCTGTCGGCGTGGCGCAGGGTGCTGACGCGGTGGGCGATCAGGATCACGGTGCGGCCCGCACTGACCTCACGCAGGCCGTCCAGGATCTTGCGCTCAGTCTCGGTGTCCACCGCCGAGAGGCTGTCATCCAGAATCAGGATCGCCGGCTCGCGCACGATGGCCCGCGCAATGGCGGTGCGCTGGCGCTGGCCGCCCGACAGGGTCACGCCGCGCTCCCCCAGCAGCGTCTCGAAACCCAGCGGGAAGCTCTCAATATCCTCCAGCAGTCCGGCCAGACGCGCGGCGTTCCGCACTTTTTCCGGGTCCGGCTCCTGCGGAATATTCGGCGGTTGCGGCGCTCCCACCACGCTCACCCCGGTCTTGACGACGGGCAATTCCTGCTTCTCCACCCCGAAGGCAATGTTGTTGGCGATGCTGTCGCCGAACAGGAAGGGCTCCTGTGGCACCACCGCCACGGCGTCGTGCAGCAGCTTCAGGGGAATGACCCGCAGGTCGTGGCCGTCCAGCCGTACCACGCCGGAGGAGGGGTCCATGCTGCGCGTGATCAGCTGGCCCAGCACGGTCTTGCCACTGCCGGTGGGGCCGGTGATGCCCAGAAACGTTCCGGCGGGCACATGCAGATTGATGTTCTTCAGGACCTCACGGTTGCCATAGTTCAGGGACACGTTGTCAAAGCGCAAGTCGCCCGTCAGCGCGCGGATGCTGACGTCAGTGCGGCCCGGCACGTCCTGAACCTGAGCGCGGGCGTCGTACAGCTCACGCAGGCGCAGCCACGAGGCCAGTCCGCGCTGGGTCACGCCGGTGATCCAGCCGATCATCAGCATGGGAAAGGTCAGCCGTTCAAGGGTTCCCACGAACTGCACGAACATCCCCACCGTGAAAGCACCATTCGAGGTCAGGATCAGCCGCCCGCCGATCAGCAGGATCAGCGCGAAGGCCAGCCCCAGCAATAGGCTCATGAAGGAGCGCAGCGGGCCGTCCACCTTGGTCAGGGCGATGTTGCGCCGCAGCAGTTCCAGGTTCATGGCCTTGTACTCGCTGATCTCGCGGTCCTCAATGGCATAACCCTTGACCACCCGCGCGCCACTGAAATTCTCCTGCGCCTTCCCCGCAATCTTGCTGTTCTGCTCCTGCGCCAGCCGGTGGCGCACGTTGATCAGCCGGGCCAGGTAGGTCAAGATCCCCACGATCACGGGCACCACTGCCACCACAATCAGGGTCAGCTGCCAGGTCAGGCTGAACATCACCGCGAAGGCCGTGATAAAGCCCGACACGATATTCACGATTTGCCACGCGCCGAAGCCCAGCATTTCGCGCACGGCACTCAGATCGCCGGTCAGGCGGTTCATCAGATCGCCGGTGCTGGCGCGGTCGTAATATGGTTTGTCCAGGCCCTGCAGGTGGGCGAAGATATCGCGCCGCACCTCGTATTCGGTCTGGCGCGAGGCCACCACAATCAGGCGGCGCATGAACAGCATCAGCACGCCGGCCGTGGCGGCGGCACCCACAATCCCTAGCGCGTACCAACCGGCCTGCGCCAGCGTGATGCCAGCTGTGGCAGGATCGCCGTCCCGCGCCCCAGTCAGGCCATCAATGGTCAGGCGAATCAGGTAAAACGGCAACAGGTTGATGCTGTTGGCGAAGATGACCAGCACCATCCCAATCAGGTACTGGCGCTGGTGCATTTTCAGGTAGGGCCACAGGGATCTCAGACTGTCCAAGGAAAACCTCGTCGTGCGGAAAAAAGAAGCGAAGCTTCAGCGGCTGTTCTAGAACACCCAGATTGCGCCTGGAACAGCCCGTGCGGCGGACAGCATACGCCCGATGGCTCAGGAGCGAATGCGCCGAATGGCCCATATGTTTCGGCGTTTCTTGGGAATAGAAGGGGCGACGGGCCACTGTCCAGCACGCAGTGCAGGCTCGTTGTGAATGGCTTTTGGCTCCCCAAGAAAAACTGAAGAGATCCGGTGCCCAGTCCGCTCATGCAGGACATTTATCTGATCAAAGGGCGCTGGAAGCAAAAGAGGCGCGCCCAGTCGCGAATCTGAAGGTGACCAAGCGCCCGCGGAAGATCCAACTGGCAGGTGGACACGCCTCAACACTAACGTCGCACCCACCGAGGTTTGACACCCCCCATAAGCGGTGCTAATATTCCCAGCCGGAAGTGACTGTGCTTGCACACCCTTCCGCACTCAGGCGGGACAGCCCCACCATTGCTCAGGCCACCCTAGCTCAACTGGTAGAGCACCCGATTTGTAATCGGAAGGTTGTCGGTTCGATTCCGATGGGTGGCTCCACAGTTTCACCGACAGCGTCCGTTGACGGCGAAACCTTGACAAATATTCCGGGTAGGTGGCCGAGTGGTTAAAGGCGACAGACTGTAAATCTGTTCACGTACGTGTACGGCGGTTCGAATCCGCCCCTGCCCACCAGCGTTTTACCTCTTTGCGGGAATAGCTCAGTTGGTAGAGCGTCAGCTTCCCAAGCTGAATGTCGCGAGTTCAAGTCTCGTTTCCCGCTTATCTTTCTCCTCTTTTCGCCTTCTCGCTAACGTACGCTTCTGTAGCTCAGTGGCAGAGCACTCCCTTGGTAAGGGAGAGGTCATCAGTTCGAACCTGATCAGAAGCTCCAGCAATCTCGACAGAGTTCCACGGTTTTTTGGAAACGGCCCTCATGTTCTCGTGTGGGCCGCTTTCGATGAATGCCGCAGGGGGTCTCACCCGTCAAAAGTGAGGCAGCTCTTGGCGCGAAGTGGGCAGACGGCTACACTGTCCAGGCTTGTCCGGAAACCGGACAGTCCCCACCAAGCTCTTTCAGTCTTTCTCAGGAGGACACGAACATGGCAAAAGGAACGTTTGAGCGCACGAAGCCGCACGTGAACATCGGGACCATCGGTCACGTGGACCACGGCAAGACCACCCTGACCGCCG